>JAACJV010000024.1 GCA_021378535.1 Ureaplasma sp. Hg1
CGATCAAGTTCAACAAAAAAGTTTTTTTGACCAGTTGTTGGTTTTGATTTTAAATTAATAATTTGTAAGTTTAATTCCTTAAAACCAGGGTGTGACGCTTGGTATTGGTCAAGAACACCTTTTACATCATGTTTTAATTGACTAACATATGCTTGATTCTTCTGACCTTCGACTGAATCGTCAAATGACATAAGGTATCTTGTACTAGAAGATGCAGCTCGCGGTAATGCAGCCGTAATAATTAATGCTAATGAAGGAATTAAAACAACTCCAGACATAGCAATATACGTCGCTATTTTTTTTCATCTCATAATTACTCCGTTCTTTGTAATATATGATATACCAAAATCTCCAATAAAAAATTATTGTTTTTAATGTATTGCTTATTTGGTAAAATTACAAAATTCTCTTATGTTATATTATATAATTATATGTGTTTTTCCGTTATAAATCAAGATTTAATTTAAAAAAAGCAACTTATGAATATAACCATTAAGCATAAAATTTAGTAATAAATTTAAGTTAAATAGTTGCTTTCTTTTTAATTCTTTCAGTTTTAATTACCCGTTTAAGAAATTCTTTTCCTAGTTCACTATAAGCTATACTAGCGGGTTTTCACGGCATAAAGTCTATCACACTTTTATGTGCCATTTGTGATTTAACAACTGTTATATCCTTAGGTATAATTACATCATAAACGTTGTCTTCAAAAGTTCTATTTAATTCCATTACAACATTTGTACAATGGCTTAGTCTTTTATCTAACATTGTTAATAAAATACCTTCAATTTTAATATTTGGGTTATATTTCTTTTGCACATTTCTAATTAATGTTAGTAATTGACTAATGCTATCTAGTGCAAAATATTCAGTTTGTACTGGAATAATAATCGAATCAGCAGCAATAAAAGACATTAAATTTAAACGTCCTCATGATGGGGAACAATCCATAAAAATAAAATCATATTGTTCTTTAACATTGTCAACAACTTCTTTAAGTGATTGCAAATCAATTGAAGCTTCTTGTTGATCAATTAATCAGTTAGTTAAATCCATATTTGAAGGAATCAAATCAACGTTATCACTCACAGATTTGATAATTGTTTCTCTAATGTCGACTGCTTTATTAATAACTTGTGTAATGGTAGCATTAATATTATGATGTATAACTAAACCACTAGTACAATTTGCAATAGGATCTAAATCTATTAATAGAATTTTTTTTCCTGATTTACCTAATGCAACAGATAGATTAATAGCCGTTGTTGTTTTACCTACACCACCTTTAAGAGATGCTAGTGCAATAATTTTACCCATATTAACTCCTCTATAGTGGATCTTTTGAAATCACTTGTCACTCTCGTGGATATTTTTTATTTGTTGGTTTTAATTTTTTAAAAATAACAACATTGTGAGTGTGATCTGTTGTATTGCTATATTCTTCAACACCTAACAATTCAAGATCGAGTTTTTTGACAACATTTCCAATGTTTTCTAATTCGTCATAGACTTTTAAAGATTTTGGTTCAATAATTAAACCATCAACAACAGCATAGGGAACAGATAATTCAAGAATTTTATTTAAACTTGTAACAGCTCGACTAGTCACGATATCGTATTTTTCACGTTCGTGTTTAGCAATGTCTTCAGCTCTCTTATTTTTAATAGAAACACTTTTTAATTTCAACTCAGCCATTAATATTTTTAAAAAATTACATTTCTTTGCATTGGATTCAATAATTGTTAAATGAATGTTATCATAAATAATTTTTAAAAGCACGCCGGGAATTCCTGATCCTGCACCAATATCTAAAATTCGCATCGGTGAATTAACACTAAAATCTACATCTTGATATGGTAATAATGAATCTAAAAAGTATTCGCTATAGATTTTTTCATCACTATCTAATCGTGTTAAATTATATTGGGCATTATGTTCTCGTAGAACTTTCTTGTAAACTTCAAATTTTGCTAATTTTGTTTCATCTATATCTTTGAATAATTTTTTCATTATGATGTGAAATTCAGCCTGGTCCATGTTAGTTTCCTTTTCTATCTAATATTGTTTTGTTATTAATATTTAATAAATATTATGTATGTTGATTATACTTTATTTAACGTTTCTATGTTAAATAAGTGTATTTAAATAATGATGATGATTTATGTTAAAACTATAAAATTTACTTTTGAACCGTGATAGTAAATAAAAAAATAAGACATTTAAGTCTTATTTTTTTATTTACGCTTGTAGCTTTTAGGAACAAGACGTATTTTTTTCATCTTAAACAACAAAGAGTTCGAACATAACATAACATCACTTGCTGCCATTATAATCACTGCAAACATTGCAGGAATAAAACCTAATAATGCTAATGGTAATGCAATTATATTGTATCCAAAAGCTCAACCTAAATTAATTTTAATCATCGTTCTTGTTCATTTAGTTAAGACTAATGCCTTATAAATATTTATAATATCAGGCTTAACTAATGATATATCTGAAATTGATCTTGCTGCCTCATTATCAACTCCAATTGAAATTGATAAATCAGCTTGTTGCAATGCAATCAAATCATTTATACCATCACCAGTATAAGCGGTTGTTTTACCACTCGCTTGAATTTCCTTAATAATTTCAGCTTTCCCGTTAGGTTTAACATTAGCATAAAATTTCTCAATATTAAGTTCCTTAGCAATATGTTCAGCAGCAACTTGATTATCACCAGTGATCATATAAACATCAATGTTTTTATCTTTCAACAATTGGATAGTATCCTTAGCAGAACTTCTTATTTTATCTTCTAAGATAACTATATTAAGAACTATCTTATTCTTTGAATAAACAATTACCGTTTGGATATTAGCATCATCCTTCGCCTCTTCAAGCGCTTTTTTTAGTTTATCATCCATTAGATAATTTTGTTCTTGAACATAATTTAATGAAGTCATTGCATATTCGTCGTCACTATCATGGGTGCTAGCGATGACACCAACACCTGGTATTTCCTTAAGATGGATGTGAAGTGATTTAAAATCAATTTTCAAATCATCAACATAATGAATAAACGAACGCGCTAATGGGTGCACCGAATTTTGTTCGACACTATACATAAACGGAATGTTCTTTTTATCTCCAATGAAATTACTAACTTTAAGTTTACCTTCAGTTAATGTCCCAGTTTTATCAAAAGCAATCGCATGAATTTTAGTTATTTTTTCAAAAGCTTCTGCTTTATTATAAATAATTCCATTCTTTGCACCCTTACCCGATCCGATCGCAACTGCTAACGGTGTGGCAATTCCTAGAGCACAAGGACAAGCTATTACCAATACTGAAATTGCATAATAGATTGCACTCTCTCAAGTGCTATTAGTGCCAACTTCTTGTGGTGTTAATCACCCAGTACCTGGAATATTAATATGACTGCCATAAAACCCTTGTAATAAAAGAGTAAAAATTGACAAGATCATAATGATGGGGGTAAACCATTTTGCTATTTTATCAGCATGTTCTTGGATTTTTGGCTTTTGGCCTTGAATCATTTGAACTTGTTTAACGATATTAGCTAATACAGTATCCTTACCCAACTTAGTGGCTTTCATAATAAAAGGATCACCAAGATTATTGCTACCTCCAATTACTTTATCCCCCTCAATTTTAAGAATTGGTTTTATTTCACCTGTTAATAATGATTCATCAACATTTCCAGAACCATGAAAAATGGTTCCATCAATTGGTACAACTGCACCTTTTTTAACGATTAATAAATTACCAATTTTTATATTATCAACTAAACATTCTTTTTCAGCGTTTGTTTCCATATTATATAAAAAAGCGCTTCCAACTTGTAGCTTAGCTACAGCCTCAACGTCAACATTAACCTTGTGCTTTAATCTTTCACTAATGTAATGACCAATATTCATAAAAGCAATAATGGATGCTCCTGTCGCAAAAAATGTTGTTCCAATAGTTCCATTTAAATTCATATCAATTAATAAATAAATGCTATAAATAAAAGCAACTGAAGAACTTATTCCAATTAGTGAAGACATTCCAAGCTTGTGCCATTTAAAGATTTCGTTATATCATTGTTGATAATAGTGAAATCCAAAGATTAATTGGACAAATCCAGCAATTGCCATCGAAGCATAATTGAATGCCATTTGATCACCGATTCCTGGGCCGTTCTTAGCGGCAGAGCTAACAGTTATAAAAATATCAACAGCCATTATCGGAAATGTTAAAAGACTTCCGCAAATCACACTAATAATCGTTCTTATATAACGCTTCGTTCTCGATGGAACAGCCTTATAATAAGCTCATAAATTATAATTGTAATCCTTTAATAATTTGTTATTGTTCATTAAACATCAACTTCATCCAACACATCAGCTGTAAAGCCGGCGTGTTTGATAGCTTTTAATAATTTTTTCTGAGGTATCACCTCAGGATCATAATTTACTTCAACTTGTTTGTTGATTAAATTAACTTTGAAGTCCTTGATATCAATTTTTTTAAATTGTTTTTCTAAAGATTTAACACAAGATCCGCAATCTAATTGCATAACTTCTAATATTATTTTTTTCATAAATAATCCTTTCATATGTGACATTTAAAATGTCAATTTTATTATAATGATATTTGCAGATACTGCACAAGATATCATTTATTTTTATAAAATTTATTTAATTAGGGTAATAAAAAAAACATCGTGAGATGTTTTTTGGACACATATTTTGGAATCAAACCAAATTAAGTTAATCTACATAAGTGATGGTGGAAGTGACGGGAGTCGAACCCGTTTCCATAAATAACTTCTTAATAAAGTCTACAGTTTAGTGCTACCGTTCATGCTAATTAAAACATGATAGCACGACATTTTAATTAGTTTTGCCTATATTATTTGATAACATTATAGACATCATGTTATCTCAGCTATTTAAGGTAATTAATATGACTAATAGCAAATCATATTAATTATAAGACTCTACTAAAACTAGTTTGCGAAAGCAAAGTTCATTTGTTGTTGAGCAGCTAATTGGTTAACTTCGTATGGAGTTAATTCAACGTTAGCTTGTTTTTCAGAGTTTCCATTTAAGAATTCTCACAGCTATAAGGGGCATACCCCACTGCATTTACTAGTCTATCATTCATGTCGAGACCGTGACACCCCCAAAAGGTGTTGCGATATATCGCAACTGTATTATAGCACTTAAAATTGTTTGTATAATAATTTTTACATACCGGTGTGGAAAAGAGGATAAAATGCCGTTCCTGCATCTTGCTTAATTTTAGTGTATTATACAAATGTTATTTAGTTAATTTATATTCTCGTAACTTTTTCTTTTCCTCGATATTTTAAACGTGGTTTACTGTAACGATGAAAGTGTTTGAAACTAAATTACTGGATAGTAGGTTTTATTTTATTGTCAATCATATTGCACGCTTTAAAACACTTAATAATTTCCCTTTTACATTCCTTTGAAGTGACCTTCAAGTGTTGCTTGACCCGTTTTTGTTTTTATGAATCGCGAAAGCAGCTCCCCTCTTTTTCATAACATAGTTTAAGTAATGAAATATGATCCTTCGTGCAATTCAAAATAGCCGCACACTTGGTACGGCTTATTTTCTTTAATGTATATTTCATTACATTATTCATACTTAAAATTCAACATAAAAAAATAACAACATAAAAAGAGGATATCCTATATGGAACTTCCTCTCTAAAATTTTATAGTTATCAACCTTGCAATAAAAGAAAATTAAACATTATAAATTTATTTTTTAGAACTTGATTTAGTTTTTTTAATAGATGACTTATTTTTAATTTCACCATTCTTTTTTATTATTGTTGTAGGTGTAAGCTTCTTTGTTGCAACAGCTTTCTTAACAGTTGATATCGTTTTTTTAACAGATGTTGCACTTGCCAATTTTTTTGTAACAGTTACTTTTTTAATTGGTTGAGATTCAGCATTTAATTTTTGTGTCTTATTAACTATTGCTCTTTTTTCACCAATTTCCTTTGAAACTAATGCCGCTACTTGTTGTTGTTTAGCCCTAGCTCTAACTTTCTTTTCCACTTGAGATTTTTTGTGTTTTGATTCTAAATTTAAATAATGATCCCTAATTTCTTTAATTTTTAATGATTCTTTTTCAGATGGTTCATCTTCATCAATTAATATTTTTCTAATCACTGTATTATCTTCAACATTATTTGATTCTAACTTGCTTGGTTTTGAAACTATCATGTTCAAATCATCATCTCCAGAGTCACGACTTGATTTTATTTTAATTGAATCTAATTCAGCTTTTTTTCTAAATTGAGCATTATACAAATTAGCATAGAAACCATTAAGTTCTAATAATTGATCATGATTTCCTTTTTCTAATATTTCACCATCCTTTAATACAACAATAACATCGGCATTTCTAATAGTAGATAATCGATGGGCTATAACAAAAGAAGTTTTGTTCTTCATTAAATTAAGCATAGCTGATTGTATTTCGACTTCAGTCTTAGTATCAATTGATGATGTTGCCTCATCTAAAATTAAAATATTTGATTTAGATAGAATTGCTTGTGCAATGGCTAACAATTGTCTTTGACCTTGACTTAAGTCTTCTCCGTTATCGCTTAGGATAGTGTCGTATCCATCATCCAATTGCATAATAAAGTTATGAGCGTTAGCCATCATAGCAGCTACCATAACATTGTGATCGCTTGCGCTTGGGTCACCATGTCGAATGTTTTCACGCACGCTTGATGAAAACAAGAATGTGTCTTGCAATACAATAGAAACATTTTGTCTCACTGTTTCCTTTGTAAAATTTTTCATATCAACGCCATCCATTAGAATGGTGCCATCTGTAACATCATAAAACTTTGTTAATAGATTTATGATTGTCGTTTTACCAGAACCGGTAGGTCCGACGATTGCAATTGTTTGGCCAGCTTTAGCTTCAATGTTTATATTTTTAAGAATTGGTCTAACCCCATCATATGAAAAATTCAAATTTTTGATTTCAACATGACCCTTGCACTTTTTCATTAATTTTGTTTCATAATCATGATCTTCATCTTCAGCTTCAAAAACTTCAAAAGCTCGATTAGCACCTGCTAAAGCACCTTGAATCATGTTAGCCATTTGCATTATTTGATTTAATGGATTAACAAATTGCCGCATGTATAAAGTAAACGAAGTAATAACTGTGAATGCCGCACCAATTTGTGATGCCGAGCCTATTTCACCTGTACCTTTAAGATCGCCAATTCCACCGTATGGAGTTCCAGTTAAAGCGAATACTATCCCTACAATTGTAACCACTAATAGTAAAATGTTATTAGTAAAAGCATTTCATGGCATAATAATCCCTGCTATACTCTGAGCGTGTGCTGATGTCTTTGATAACCGTTTATTGATTTTTTCAAATTCTTCAACTGCATAATCTTCCTGTTCAAAAACTTGAATAACTTTTTGACCTGAAATCATTTCTTCAATATAACCATTCATTTTACCTAATTCACCTTGAAGTGAAATAAATAAAGGTTGTGAACGCTTGGCCAATAGAATGCTCACTGACATTAAAATAGGAACGCAACCAATTGTGATTAGAGCTAAAAACGAACTAACAATAAACATTGCGACTATCATTCCAATAATAGTAATAAAGCCAACAATTATTTGGCTGACATTTTGACTTAATGTAGTTGTTATATTGTTTACATCATTTGTTAGTCGACTCATCAAATCACCACTTGAATGTTGATCATAATAAGACACTGGTAATTTTTGGATTTTATCAAAAAGATCTTTTCTAATTTTATCCCCTGTTCTTTGAGCTACTCTTACCATAATAAAATTTTGCACATAGTTTAAAATAGAATAAAGAAAGTATAAACCTATTAAGATGCCACACATTACCATGATTGTTAAATATCATTTATCTTTATTATCGATATCTGAAACCTGTGTTACTAAATCACCTGTAACTCTTGCAACTATCAAAATACTTAAAACATTTATTACAACATAAATAATTGAAATTAGAAAAACTGCAATTAAACGCTTCTTAAAAATTCACATATATTGCATTAGTTGTTTTAAAGAATTTGTTGTGCTACTTTTCCGATGTTTACTTAATTTCACAAGTTTCAATTCGGGTTGATTCTTATTTTCTAATTTATTATTCATTATCAAAATCTCCCTCTTGATTTTCTTGTGAAGCCGCAATTTCTTTATACAACGGACACATTCTAATTAAAAAGTTATGTTTTCCTGATGCGATAATTTTACCTTTATCCATTACTAAAATTTTATCAGCATCTCTTACAGCGGAAATCCTTTGAGCTACTAGAAAAATAGTAGTATTGGGGTACTGTTCTTTTAAGTTACGTTGAACTTTAGCCTCAGTAATTGTATCTAATGCACTAGTACAATCGTCTAATATCAAAATATGCGGTTTCTTAACTAACGCTCTTGCTATTGAAAGTCTTTGCTTTTGTCCGCCTGATAAATTCTTAGCTCTTTGCTCAACTTCGCTATCGAACTTGCCTTCCTTGGTGTTAATAAATTCTCAAGCTTCGGCTGCTTTAGCAGCTTTTTCCAACTCGTTTCTAGAAGCATCTCTTTTACCATACAACATATTGCTTTTTATTGTTCCAGAAAAAAGAGTATTGTTTTGTAAAACCATTGCAATGCGTGCTCTTAATGCTCGATTACTAATCCGCTTTATATTAGTTTCACCAATAAGAATTTGACCGTGAGTAATATCATACAAACGCGCTATTAAATTAACTAATGTTGACTTGCCCGAACCGGTTGGACCAATAATTCCTATGGTTGTATTAGCTTTAGCTGTAAATGAAACATCGCTCAATACATCTTCACCATGTGGATGATATTTAAAATTAACACCCTTAAATTCGACTGATGAATTTGCAATCGGCAAAGGGTTACTTGACGCAACTATACTTGGTTCATAATCAATAACTTCGCCAACTCTCACGGCTGAAGCTTGTGCTTGTGAAATATTTATCATAATCATAATCAACATTATTAAACCCATTAACATTAAAGTCATAAGACTAATAAAAGGTACAACTTTAGCTGCATCGATATCTAATGAAATATTCCCAATATGCGCGGCTCCACCCATTCATAGTACAGCAACAATTGAAACATTAACTAAAACCAAAATAATAGGCATTATCATAAAAGTAAGTGTTTGTGCTTTTGTACTAGTATTAGCTAATGTTTTACTTTTTTCATAAAAACGTTCTGTTTGTCCTTTAGTTAAATTAAAAGCTTTGATAACTCTAACTCCTAATAAATTTTCACGCATAACTAAATTAACATCATCAGTATTGATTTGGGCTTTGCGATAATAAGGTATTGCTTTAAATGCTATTCCCGCTATACAAACTATAATCACCGGTGAAAGTACTGCAAAAATGTAAGCTAAATCTCCATATACGATAGCTCCTTCAATAATTGCTCCTGCAAATAACGAAACCGCTCTGACACCAATTCTTAATGCTAAAATAACTACATTTTGAATTTTTGTTATGTCATTTGTCATACGGGTAATTAATGAAGCTGTTTTAAAATGTTCAATATCAGCAAAACTTAATGTTTGAATTTTACGATACAATCCCCCTCTTACATTTTGACCTAATTTTACACCTACGTGACAACTTATAATAATTGAAATACTTCCAAAAATTAATCCTATGACAGCGACTGCCAACATTATCCCGCCAACAATAAGCGCATAATTAGTCATATCTGAAGAGCTTGTTTTCGAAGTCATAAATTCATATTTCATTAAAATATGGCCTAAAAAAAGTGGCTGAAGTAAATCACCTGTTGCTTGAATCATAATACACAAAGCACTAATTATTGTTCAAACTAATAAATTACCTTTGATAGCTTTTAAAATTCTAAACATATTATACCTTTACACTCTTTCCTTGATTTGACGTAATGCGTCTCTTTTCTTCAAATCTTCCCTTTTATCATGAAGTTTTTTACCTTTACCTAATGCGATACTTATTTTTAGTTTGTGGTTTTTCCAAAATATTTTTAAGGGTATGATAGTTAATCGTTCACGTTTTACAACCTGTTCTAATTTTAATATTTCCCGCTTGTGTAAAAGCAATTTACGCGTACGGTATGGATCGGCATTATTAATGTTACCTTCAAAAAATGGGGCAACATACATATTTAAGATTTTAGCTTCGCCTCTCTCAATAATAATATATGCTTCATTAATCGAACCGTTAGAATGACTAATCGATTTTACTTCTGTGCCAAATAGTTCTAATCCTGCTTCATATTTGTCCAAAATTTCATAGTTCCTATTTGCATTTTTATTATTTATTAAAATCTTCATTTTTATATTATACTATATATTTACATAATAATTTTATAGTTATTCAATCATTTTTTTGAAAGTTTAATCTACTTAATTATTTTAGTTATTATAGTACAAAATGTTTCCACCGTAAAGTGGAAACATTTTGTAAATAATATTTTAGTTATTTTTTATCTGAGCCGTAAGACTTTTTGTTTGAGTCATATGGTTTTCTGTCTGATGAACCGTATGATTTTTTGTCTGAACCATATGATTTTCTATCTGATGAACCGTATGATTTTTTGTCTGAACCATATGATTTTCTATCTGATGAACCATAAGACTTTTTGTTTGGGTCATATGGTTTTCTATCTGATGAACCATATGATTTTTTATCTGATGAACCATATGATTTTCGGTCTGATGAACCGTATGATTTTCTATCTGAATTATATGGTTTTCTATCTGAATAACCTCGGTTATTATTTTCCCTACTTCTTTGTTCTAAACCAACAATTTCAAAATCGATTTTATGGTCACTAATACTTACACTAGCAACTCTTACTCTAACTTTTGTACCTAATGTATAAACACGTTTTTTAGCTCTACCTGTTAATGTTAAAGTATCAGGATTAAAATTATAATAATCATCCGAAATATTGTTGATTCGAATTAAACCTTCAATTGTATTTGGTAATTCAATAAAAATTCCAAATGAACTAACGGTAGATACAACACCATCAAATTCTTCACCAATTTTTGTTCCCATATATTCTGTGAATTTTTCTGCATTAACATCTCGTTCGGTGCGTACAGCCCGAACTTCACGATCAGATGATTGAACACATAATTCTTGTAATTGACTTTTGAATTTATTTCTTTCGTCATCACTAAAATCTTCTGGTGTAAAATCGTACATTCAAAATAATCTATGAACCATCAAATCTGGATATCTTCTAATCGGTGAAGTGAAATGTGTATAATTGTTACTAGCTAAACCAAAATGGCCTGTGTTCTTAGTATCATATTTCGCTTTTGCCATACTTCTTAATAACATTTTATTAATCAAGTCTTCGTTTGCAAAATTAGGATTCATATCTAATCATGAAGAAATTGTTTTAGGTAAAATATTTTCGAAGTCATGTGTTATTTCAAAATTTAATTTTTTTGCTTCAATTTCGAACATATGTAATTTTCGCATTTCAGGTTTATTATGCACTCTATAAAGGAATGGCATATTTTCCTGTTTTTCATCATCATGTTTCAATAAAATTTCTTCTGATTTAAGTGTCACAGCTTCATTAGCTGCAATCATAAAGTCCTCAATCATCATTTGCGCATCGCCACGTTCTTTAATTTGAATATCGATAGGCTTACATTTTTCATCAACAATAATATTTGGTTCTTTAATATCAAAATTAACAAATCCTTGTGATTTCTTTTTTGCTCTTAAAATATCATGTAATTCACGTGCTCTTTTAAGCATTTTCTTAGTTTCTTCAGTATCGTTTGGTAATTTTGATTCATCTTTAAAGAAATCATTTACTTCACCATATGCAAATCTTCTTTTGTTTTCAATAATAGAAGGGTATACATCAATACTTTTGTAAAATCCTTTTGAATCAATTTCAATATCACATGTTAATGCTAAACGTTGCACATCAGGATTTAAAGAACAAACATTGTTTGAAATATTATGCGGTAGCATCGGGATAACTCTATCCACTAAATAAACAGATGTTCCACGATCACGTGCTGCTTCATCTAACGCTGTTCCTAATTTTACATAGTGACTCACATCAGCAATTGAGACACTAAGTAGGTAATTGTTGTTTTCTAAAACTTCCAAATTGAACGAATCATCTAAATCCTTACTAGATGCAGGGTCAATCGTTACAATATTACGGTTGGTTATATCTTTTCTAACTTTTTTATCTTTTTCACTAATGTCTAGTTTAATTTGATCTGCTTCTTGAATTACTGCTTCATCAAATTCAGGTTCAATTCCATTATTATAAACGATAGATAAAATATCAGTTCCAACATCATCACGATGTCCTATAACTCGACTTATAGCTGCAATAGCTGTCTTAGGTCCATACTCGTGTATTTTAAATAAGATTTTAGTACCATCAACTAGTCCAAATCCTTCAGTTGTATCTAATGTAACTTTTAAATACATTTTAGGATCATCAACTACGATACGGTAGCCTTCGCCTTCAACAACATACATTCCAACAAAAAAATCTTTTTCGTGTTCTACAACTTCAGTAATAACTGCATCACCAAGATCATGTCGGTTGGTATGCTCCATTTTATTAAATTTTACTTTATCACCGTTTAATGCTCCATTAATGTTTCGTTTGTTTACATATCAATCTGAGTTTTGCTTATTTTCAACGCGAATAAAGCCATCACCTTTAGAGTTGATATGAATAACACCCTCTAATTCGACTGATGTATCAATTTTACCATTCATGTAGCCTACAACTACTTTGCCGTTTGCTAATTGACGTAATTCTCCAGCTTCAATCATGCTATCAATTTCTTGATAAATTTCTTTCTTTTCATCTCTCTCAGGTCTATCACCCAACATTTTTCTAGTAATAATTCCTGGCGGAATAGGACGATTACGATCGTCATTCATTACTTTTATAATTTTTTCTTTTATTGTCATCTTATATTACCCACGCAACTATAACTAAAATAATTAATAAAATTGTTATCATAAACATAACAACTTGTAATCCTTTAGTCAAGCCACGGTCCTTTGTTTTTTTAAATAGTTCTAGATCTTGTCCAGCTAACGATGCTAGGCCTCCAGAGGGACCTGCATTAGATAATGATAAGCCTACAACTAAACACATTATAGCCACAATTAATATTACTATTAGTAATGCCATATTTTCTCCATTCTACACACTTCAATATCTATAATTTTAATAATATAGAATTATTAAGTCTTCTTAATTTAACTATATTCTTTTTTATTATATAATATTATTAATAATCAATGCAACATTTTATTGTTTTGTTGCAAAAGGAGTAATAAATGTTGTTTCCTAAATGATGTGAAAGTACGTTCAATTCACGCCTTAAAATAAAATATATTGAACCAATAAAGATTGACCAATTAGTCAATAATGGAGAATGACAAATAGTGATTTTAAAATATAGAATTGATTCTGAAAAAAACTATTTCCCGTTAAGTACAATTATTGATCCTTTAAATTATAGAAATGAAAGTATTCTAAAATTAAATAAGAATAAGAAAATATTAGTTTATGGTCCTCCATATAAAAATGTGTATTATTATCGTTTTTTAAAAAACGAAGGTTACAACGTTTATTTATCAAAGTTTAAATTAGTACATTTTATCTATACACAAAAATCTATAGATTAATAAAAAAAGCAAGCTGTCAAATCTAATGACTGCTTGCTTTTGTTTTAAATAAATTTATTATTTTTTATATTTGTCGAACGAAAATTCTTTATTACTAACTATAACTTCGCCAACAACAGATGCACCTTTTTCTTCGTTGCTTGAAGCTTCACTAAGTTCAAAGTGAACAGCATCATCACCAACGTGGATTGTTTCATCAGTTTTTACTAATATTTTTGTGATTTTACCTGCTACAGGTGAAGGAATTTCAGTCGCTACTTTATCAGTTTCCACTGCAAATAAATTATCGCCTTCTTTAATAGTATCCCCTACTTTAACAAAAATTTCACCAACAACTCCTTCAGTTAGGCCCTCGCCTATATCCGCAAATTTAAATTTATACATTTATTTACCTCTTTTCCTTTAAATTATTCTATAACAATATTTCGGGTTTTTCTAATAATGTTCTTATTTCATAATTAAATCTACCTATATCGCCGCCATCAATTCATTTATGATCGCTTGCAGTTGTTAAATACATAACTTTACCGGGAACCATCTTATCATTCTTAACATATACTTTATCTTTAATTGCACCCATACCTGAAATTGCTAAGTTAGGGTAATTTATAATTGGAACTCCAAATAAAGCGTCTATTGAACCATAGTTAGTAATTGTGAATGTAGAGTCTTGCATTTCGCTCATTTTAATTTTTTTCTCTAAGCAAGCTTTAGCTAAGCGATTAACTTCCTTAGCGATTTCAATCAATGTCAATGTTTCAGCATTTTTTACAACTGGGACCATAAGTCCATTGGGTGTATCAACTGCAATACCAATATTAATGTGCTCGCCTATTATAACTTCATTAGTAGAAGCATCAATAACACCATTGAACATGTTAAATTTTTCGATTGCTTTAACAGTTGCTTTAATGATAAATGGTAAAAATGTTAATTTAACGTTATCGCTTTCTAATATTTTACCTTTTATTTTGCTTCGTAATTCTCATAAATTAGTTACATCAATTTCACTTACTAGATTAACATAAGCAACATTTTCTCATGATGCTGTTAATGCTTTTGCAATCGCCTTACGAATTGGTGTTGCTTTTATTCTTTTTGCTTCAATGCCCATAATTATTCTTTCATCATACTTAAGATTTTAGTAATAATTTTTTGACTATCAATATTTTGTAATTTTTCACCAGTTGCTAAAGGCATTACAATATCGTAACCTGTAACTCGAGCTGGCGCAATTTTTAACGCTTTAAACGCTTTTTCATTAACTCTTGTGATAATTTCTGACGATACTGAAAATGATTGAACAGCTTCATGCACTACTAATAATCTACCTGTTTTTTTAACAGATTTTACAATTGTATCCATATCTAATGGTTTGATTGTTCTTAAATCAATTAATTCTATATCTATGTTTGGATTAGTTTTAATTAATGAGTCTATCGCTTCTAAACTATCATGTACTTGTGCTCCGTATGTAACTATTGTTAAATCTTTTCCTTCTTTAATAACATTAGCTTTACCAATTTCAACAATATATTCACCTTCTGGAACTTCTTGTTTAAATGCTCGATAAATCTTTTTTGGTTCTAAAAAGATTACAGGATCGTTTGCTTTTACAGCTGCAAGCATTAAACCTTTCATATCATAAGGGTTAGCTGGCATAATAACTACTAGTCCTGGTATGTGTGCAAAGAACGCTTCTGACGCTTCAGAGTGATGTTCTAACGCTTTGATTCCGCCACCCATAGGCATTCTTACTATTAATGGGGCGGTGAAACGGCCACGACTACGGTTTCGCATTCGTGATGCATGACATGCAATTTGTTGTATTCCTGCATATGAGAAACCCATAAATTGAATTTCAACTATTGGTTTCAAACCTGCCACTGATGCTCCTACAGCAGTTCCTATAATTGCTGATTCAGAAATTGGAGAATCTCAAATACGTTCCTTACCATATTTTTTTTGTAAACCTTGAGTAGCTCTAAAAACTCCTCCTTCGTTACCAACATCTTCACCATACATAACAACATTTTTATTTTTTGCTAAAGCTATATCTAATGCATTATTTAGCGCTTCAACGTTATTCATTTTTGCCATAATTATTTACCGCCCTTCATTTTAAGATAATTGACAGCCATTGTTTTTTGTTCTTTCAATTCAGCTGGTAAAGTTTCATATGTGTAATCAAATACATCATTAATATCAGTTGTGTTTAATGGTATTGATTTTTGATATGCTTTCTTAACTTCTTCTAATGTTGATGCTCATAATGCTTCATCTTTAGCTTCGTTCCAAACTTTATTAGCAATTAAGTAATTTTTAATTCTATGCATTGGTTCTCATTTTTCATGAGCTTCTTCGTCTTCTCGTGTTCTATACAATCTAGGATTGTCACTTGTTGTATGAGGACCTTGACGTCATGTCACAAATTCAATAAGAACTGGACCATTATTATTTCTAGCATAATCAGCTGCTTCATTCATTGCTTCGAAATTTGCAACTAAATCATTTCCATCAACTCTTAGAGACGCCATTCCAACAGCAATTGCTTTTGCAGCAATTGTCTGTGCAGCAGTTTCTTCTTTTGTTGGTGTACTAATTGCTCATTGGTTATTACTTACACAAATAATAGCTGGCCATTTATGAACACTTGCCATATTTATGGATTCATAAAATTCTCCTTCAGATGTTCCGCCATCTCCAACAAATGTAACAGCTATAGCTTTTTTGTTTTGATGTTTCAAACTATAAGCTACTCCAGCTGCATGTGAACATTGAGTTGCTATTACAACATCTGATGGTGTAACATTAACACCTTTGGGTATTATTGACCCTTTTTCATTACCATTTCAATATAATAGTAAACTTAATAAAGGAACACCTTTCATTAACATTGCAGTATTAGATCGGAATGATGGGATTAATCAATCTTCTTTTTTCATTGCCATTGCTGCGCCGGCTTGTACAGCTTCTTCACCGAAATTTGGTGCAAAAGTAAGCATTCTACCTTGACGTTGTAATTGACTCATATATGTATCTTGTTGTCGCGATAAAACCATGGTTTTATAAGCTTCAAGAAATTTTTCTAATTTAACACTTGGTACAAACTTTTTATCTATTAATTGACCATCAATATCTAAAATTCGAATGATATCATTGCTTTTTCAAACTTTATCTTTTTCAATATATTTATATTTCATATGTATATTCTCTCTTTCATTTAATATTAATAATTATATTCCTTTAATATCTAGTTTTGTGGAATGAAGCACCTAAAAATAAATAAATTTAGTATCACCCACAACATTTGCATTGGCATACTAATTTATCAATATCCTCGTATAATTCCAAAAAAACTAATTTATTGTCTATACAAATATTTCTAGACTTATATATATTGCGTATCTTCATCAAACTTATATAGTGGAAGACAGCTAATTCTTTGTGTAACATATAATATAATTTTTCAATTTTTTTCAATCCTGTTTCAATAAAAACAAGATTATTGTCAAAATACACGAACAATTCTTTTTCAATTTTTAGAAGGAAATCTTCCATTACATTGTATGAGTGGTATCCTTCCTTATTAAATTTGTAACTTATTTTTTTTTCATCTATTATTTTTTTTTGATGATTTATTCTAATAATTTCAACTGTAACATATTCATATGGAAAACTATTATTAGAATGAATATTTAAATAGATGTAGCCGTATTTATCATAATTGAAACTAAAATTATGATGGGTAATACCTATGCTTTTAATGTCCTTATAATTATTTTTATTTGGCTTTAATAATGATTTAAGAATAATTCGTTCCGTTTTTGAAAATGATAATTTGTAGAAATAATATACAATTTTTTTTAAAGCTAGTGCATCTTCCAATGCATTGTGAACGGTATTTTGCACAATATCAATATCACATGCCATTGCCAAACCTTTTAACGAACAATCAGTTTTAAAATTAGTAAACTGGTTAAAAAACTTCTGTTGAATGTTAATGATGGTTAATTGATCAAATATTAAAGGATTAACGTTTTGACGTAAAATTTCCACATCAAGTTCCCCGAAGCAAATAATTTGAGCGTTTTTTAAAAATTTAATAAAATTCTCAATAACAACTTTATTTTTAGGTCAATCTCTGATTTCGCTATTACATTTACACAACATAGTATTAACAGCATGTGGGATATAAACTTCTGGATTAGATCATTGATTAAATTGATAAGTTTTTGAACCATTAGTTTTAATCGCACTAAGTTGAATAATCCGATGGGGTTTACCGCTGATTGCCTCAAAGTCAATAAAACATATCTCCCGATTGAAATCAATAATTTTATCAATTGGAGTGTAACTATATTTAAAAATTATTTTTTCTGTTTCTTCCATAAAATACTAGTCCTAAAATGATGCTCAAAATTATTATTGCTGCGACTACTCCTAGTAAAACTCAAATAGCTACTAGTGGTTTGGCTTCCACTATATTACGAATTTTGTTGTTAAAGTAAAGATCTTCAATATTTTCTGTATCTGTGATATATGTATGTTTACCTTGAGTTATCATGGCATCACGATAATCTGCAATTAAATTATATGAAAAAATATTGTTATTTTTATCTTCATATGTATTTATTAAAGATGAATATGCTCCTTCAACTTTGCCTTGAACAGTATAGATACCCCAATATATACCTACTATAGCTAGTGTTGAACTATCGACTACCATGGACCCAGATGAACCAGGGATTAAATTTAAATTAGAGGTCACGTAATTAGCTGCCCCTGATTTATATTTGTGGTTATTAATGATTTTAGGTTCAATCATATTATAAGGTTTATATAAAGAATCAATGTACCCTTGATATTGATTCCAAAAATTAACGTGAGATTTATCAACTTGAATCGATGGGTACCCACCGACTGTGATTGATTTTTTTCCGCAATCAACAGGTTGTAAATCAGAAAATTTAGGTTTCTTAGTATCGAAGGCCTTAGTAGCTGTGTTTGGTTTTGGAAAGGTTACTTCGATTACTCCGAAATCTACCATCAAATCTGTTGAATTTGGGTAATTTATTGCCTCAAAAACTGGCTTTGGCGTAACAGTAAATTGGGTGTAAGAACTTGGTGGATTGTTTTCAAGCGAATCACCTATACCAGTCATACCAAAATAATATTTATAAAGTGTACCGGGTGCGTCTTGATAAAACATATCATTAATAACGTGCATGTTAGTTGCTACATAATACGATAACCCACCCTTAGTATCTTGATCAAATAATCAACCAGTACCCGATATTACAGATGATCCATTATTAATTGATTGCGGTTCAGTAACAATAGTTTTTAAACTAAGGGTCATGCTATTTATATACTCCGTTGCTTTAGTATGGGACTCATTAGTGATTTGATTTCCATCTATTTTAGGAACATTATCTGGTAATTGACTTACATTTTGATTTATATTAGCACTATCATTTGTAACACTTGATAATAAAGCATTATTATTATTATAAGATAAAATTCCAAACCCAAACGATGCAAGTATTAATGAACAAGCTGCTGCTTTAAAAAATTTGTGTATAATGTTTATCATACTTTATATTATATATAAAAAAACCTATATTTTTAAGATACACAATTGTAAATAGAAAATAATAAATATCATTCAATTTACAGATAGAGGCTAGATATAGATAAAATAAGTAATTTTAAACTATATAACTACGTGGAATATAAAGAAAAAGAGTCAACTTTTGTTGACTCTTTAATAGTTGCGCGGCAATTTCCTAATCTCACCATAAGGCTACAGTCGGCTCGACAGTGCTTGACTTCCGTGTTCGGGATGGGAACGGGTATTTCCACTGTGATATCGTCACCACACTTTAAGATAGTTTTCTG
>JAACJV010000025.1 GCA_021378535.1 Ureaplasma sp. Hg1
TAAGTTTTAAATCCTTATCAGTTAGTCAAAGTAGTGGTAACATAGGTTCTGACGATATGGTTGGACGTATTATGTTGATTGTTGTATTCTTCTTATTTGGAGCATTAATGTTTGGTCCAATTCCGTTTGAAGAAAAACGACAAAAAGCAATGAAAGCTTAATATTATAATTTAAGTAAAAAAAAATTACCTTTCGAGGTAATTTTTTTTATGTTACTAATTTAATAACTAACGCGGAATCGATAGATAGATGTCTTTTAAGATTGCCTTAGACTCCTTATCTACCGTTTGGTTTACTAAAGCCAATTCAACTAGTTTGTTAATAACTTGATCATCAATTTTTTTAATTGAATCAAAGTCGCTATATTTTGTCGGTAAACCAATTGATTCAATAAACTTTCTAAGTTCCTTTAAGAAGTTTGTAATACTCTTATCATTATATAATGATAAAGCTAAGCGTTCGGTTTGTTGTTTAAAATGTGCATCATGCTTACACATATATTCTATGTAGTTTGGGGTGATTAATGCTAATCCGGCACCATGGGTAATATCAAACAAACCACTCATGGCATGTTCTAATAGATGGACTTTTCAATCGCTGCCACTATTAAATGAAGCTAAGCCATTTAATGAAAAGGATGATGTTCACATTAAGTTAGCCCGAGCATCATAATCTTTAGGGTTAGTTAAAGCATTTACTGAACTTTTTAGAACAACTTTAATATTAGCAAAAATATATTCTTCCGTTCATAAGAATGAATCTTTACCATAATATTGTTCTAAATTATGACTTAGAATATCAAAAGCTCCACATGCGGTTTGTCATTTATTGATAGTGTAAGTATAGACTGGATCTTCAATTGTTATAGTTGGAATAGCGGTGGAATCACTAACTGCTGTTTTTTCGTTTGTTAATTCATTAGAAATAACTGAACCACCATTATTTTCTGAACCGGTTGCACTTGTTGTTAAAACTGCAAAAACATTTCGTGCAGGTTGTGTTCTATTCCTTGGATTTATTACATAGTCTCAAGTGCTTTTATATTGGGGGTTTGTCGATAATGTACTCATAACTTTAACTGCATCAATCACTGAACCTCCACCAGCTGCAATAATTGCATCAACGTTCTCTTTTTGAGCTAGTTGAGCACCTTGATATGTGTGCTCACAACGTGGGTTAGGGGCAATTCCACCAAACTCAATAACACTGATTTTAGCTTTCTTGCAAATGTTCATAATATCATCATAGACACCGTTACGTTTAATAGAGCCCCCGCCATAGGCTAACATCACCTTTTTTATTTTGAGACTTGATAGTTCGATTGCTAATCCTTCTATTGCCCCTTTACCAAAGTAATAATTAGGTTTTAATTTAAAATTTGTCATTTATTTTCTCCTTTAATAATAACTTTAGTATACATTATTATTTTTTAGTAATTTTCATTAAGACTTTATATAGAAAAGTTTTTAGATTAGTACGAGGTGATATTATGATGAGCTATCTATATGGTAAAATTGTAACCATTAATAAAAAATCAATTGTAGTTGAAAATAATTATACAGGCTGATATATTCTTGTGGCAGATCCAAGTTGCTTTGAATTAAATAAATACAGTCGTGTTTATATATTCAAACACTTATGTCAAAACAATAAAAACAATTACATTGAAGAAGTTGTAGGATTTAAAACATATCAAGAAAAAAATTTCTTTATGGATTTAATTAGCATTCAGGGGATTGGAGTTAAAACAGCGCTCCATATTCTTGAAAACGGTCTAGAGATGTTAAAAATTTTAATTGCAAAAAATGATATTGAAGGACTCAATTCTCTACCAGGAATAAATAGTAAAGTTGCAATTAATTTATGCAATAGTTTAGCATCCAAATGCATTGATAATAATAGTGATAAAATGCCACTAATTCCAGAGTTAATTAACGCCCTAAAAACCCTTGGATATAATCAAAAAGAAATAGATTATGCACTAGGTAAAATACGAAGTAACAATAATGAAGATGTTAGTATTATGATAAGTGAAGCCATTAGAGCGATTGCAAGTAAATATGAAATTACAGGAGCTTAGACCTACCAGTTTAGTTGATTTTAAAGGCAAACCAGAGCTTAAGGAAAATCTTCGAATTTATTTAGATGCGGCGCTTAAAAGAGGGGTTCCTATTGATCATATTCTTTTCTATGGTTTAGCTGGTACAGGAAAAACATCATTAGCATATATCGTAGCATACGAATTAAATAAGAAAATAAAAATCATTCAGGGTCCGCATTTGCAAAAGCCAACAGATATTATAAATATTTTATCAATGATTAGTGAAGGTGATATTGTTTTTATTGATGAAATCCACGCAGTCCATATTAGTTGTATTGAAATGCTTTATGCGATTATGGAGGATTTTGCTATTGATATAGCAATTGGGAAAGATTTTAACACTAAATTAACAAGGGTAAAATTACCCCGATTTACTTTAATCGGAGCAACAACATCATTAGGTAAAATTCTAGAACCATTAGAAGAACGTTTCGGTATTATCTTTCATTTAGGAACTTATAAAGAAGAAGAAATTTTTGATATAATTAAAAAAAATTGCACTATTCTTAGTATCGATATTAAAGATGATGATCTTAAGATAATTGCCCATAATTCTAAAGGTATACCACGTATTGCTAACCGGATATTACGACGGGTAGGCGATTATTACGAAGTTAATAAAAAATTAGAAATAAAAGAAATAATTAGTAAATTAGGAATATTGACTGACGGATTAGTGGATATAGATTATCGTTATTTATTAAGTCTTTATGATAACCAGAACGATTCAATTGGAATTAAATCTATCAGTCATACAATTAATATTGATACAATAACAATTGAAGAAAAGATAGAACCCTATTTACTAAATAAGGGTTATATTAGGAAATCAACAAGAGGGCGTAATCTAACGTATAAAGGGGTAACGATGGTAGATTTAATAGCCAGTCAAACAAAAGATGTAATTTAAGTTATTTATATTTTATGTTTTTGATTTCAGGTAATTTACCGTATGACACAATTTCTTTTTCAAACCGTTTATTTAGGTTTGTGATTAAATTTATATCATTTCTTTTGAATGAATTAGCGTCATCAAAAAGAGAAATTTGAATTTTAATAGATTGAATATCTTCCAAATTTGAAATACTAACACCTACTAATCGGAGCGGCTGACGATTTCAATAATTATCAAATAAAAGCATTGCCTCTTCAAAAATATCAGAAAAATCACAAATGAATTTATTTGTATTTTTTTGCTTATTATGACTTTTTCGTTTTGTGTCTTTTAATGAAATACTAATGGTCCGCCCGACTAATTTATGTTTATTTAATCGTTTATAAATATGTTTTGATAATTCATAGAACATAAGTTTAATTTCATCATATTCATCAGTATCATATTGAAATGTTTCGCTATTACCAATCGATTTAGGTTTATTTCTTGAATAGTCTAGAACATCAACGCCATGTCCCCAAATATTGTTATAGTGTTTAAAGTACGTAATCCCGAAAAGATATTCTAAATTTTTTTGATCTACAAAATTTGCCATTTCTCCTATTGTATTAATATTTATTGCTCGTAATTTTGGTTCTGTTTTTTTACCTATCATCATCATATGTTTAATATCCAATGGTCACAACATTGTTTCGATGTTATTAGGATATAGTTCTGTGATACCTAATGGTTTCTTCATGTCGCTAGCCATTTTTGCTAGAAATTTATTTGTAGAAATGCCGATAGATGTTCCTATCCCTATTTTTTCAAGAATTTTATGTTGAATCGCTTGAGCTAAAAAAATTGGATTATTATGATAATCTTTAATTAAATTAGTTGCATCCATATAGCATTCATCAATCGATGCAATTTCAACTTTCTCAGTAAATTCATTAGTAATTACGTTAATAAATTTCTCAGAATATTCTAAATATGTTGGCATGTTGCAAGGGGCATTAATTAATTTAGGGCATATCTCTAAAGCTTTGAATAATGGCATACCGGCATGAATACCATAACTTCTTGATATATAATTAGCTGCACCAACAATTGACCTTCTTGTTTTACCCGCTACAACTAAAGGCTTATTTTTATATTGTGGATGTAGAACTTCTTCAACCGATGCAAAAAAAGCATTCATATCTATATGAAAAATGATAGCCATAGTACTACCGTCCAATTAGGGCTAAAAATTCTGTATTTTTTAATTTGTTTCCCTTGATTGGGGATTCAATTACATCTATCATTTTTAATTTTTGTTCATTAACATAACCCTTTACGTTATCTATGGCTCTATCATGGTATTTCTTATCTCTAACCAATCCTTTATGTTTTCCAACGATTTTTTGATTTAATTCAAATTGAGGTTTAATCAATGCTATCATCAAGGATTGTTCGTTAATATAAGGTGCAATTATTGGTAACACTTTAGATAGTGAAATAAATGATACATCACATACGATAATATCTATTTTTGTATTAAACATTGTTTGATCAATAGATTTAATATTAGTATTCTCATAATTAGTGATACGTGGATCACTTTTTAGGGAATGGTGCAATTGATCTATGCCGACATCAACACAAAAAACATGTTTTGCATTATTTTGTAACGCGCAGTCAGTAAACCCTCCAGTGGATGCCCCGATATCTAAAACAACTTTATTAGAAAAATCTAATTTTCAATATTTTATTGCCGCAGCTAATTTTTCACCAGCTCTTGAGACATATTTCAGCTCCTCTAAAATTTTCACATCGTCCTCTATTGAAATCATTTTATTAGCTTTAGAGATAATATTTTGGTTAACTGAAATACATCCATTTTTAATAAGTTCTTGAGCCTTAGAGCGTGATTCAATTAAACCGTTGCTTACTAAATATATATCTAATCTTTGTTTTTCGTTTTCCATAAAATATCTCACTTCTACATTATTATAAAATAATAATAAACAAATAAATGATTTATAATTAAAGAATATGAATAAAAAGAAAAGATATAGTCCTGAACCGACAACTCAATACAGACCTACTAAGCCATTAAACTTACAACCAGATAGAAAAACTAGACAACTTGAAGGATTTGATGACACGAGTCACGATTGATTAAGAATTAAAACGAAAGAGCAATCTAAATCAAAGTGAAGTAAGCGGAAAAATATAGTAAAAAAGTAATTTAAAAAGTGTCTTAAAAGACACTTTTTAAATTACTTTTATTTGTTTCTACGCTTCTTAAAAGCAGCATCTCAATCATCTCAATCATCTGAATTTTCATCAAATTTATTTGTCTCATCTTCAGATGCCCCCAATTGTTTTAGAATGCTATCATGATGTTTATTAGGTATATCTTCATCATCTTCAGGGTTAAATAATGGAGCATTATCTATTGCATCATAATTATTATCATGTGAAACATTAATAGGTTTAATTGGCGCTGTTTTTTCATATTCAATAACATCATCAATATTAACTTTATCTGGACCTAATTCCGCAGGAGTGAAATCATCTCACGTTCTTCCTGAATTATTGTAATTATTATATTCGTTTTGACTATTATTTACACTATTAAAATTTTCGACTTGTTCTCTATCAAAGTCCGTCAAGTTATTTTCCTCTTCATAATTAGGTGTAGGTTGAGTCACTAATTTAGTATTTTCAATATTATTATTTTTTGTTGATAATTTTGAAGATTCGATATACTCGTCTACTAAATTAAGAATATTGTCGACATCTTTATTAAGGATATTGTCGACATCTTTATTAAGAATATTGTCGACATCTTTATTTCTAACAACATGTTCTTCAAAATTGGGTGCTGCATTTAAATCGTATACAGGTTGGTTGTTAATAGAAATATCTTTAATAATTTTATTAATATTTGGTTTATCTAAATTCATAAATTTTGATAAAACTTTATAATACAAAGCAGGTTCTTCTTCTCAACAATAATGACCAGAATTTGAAAATTGAATAATTTGTTTAGTATTAATTCTTTTTGCAAAATAACGTTTCATTTTTCAATAAGGCATTAAGTTATTATAGTTCCCTAAAATAATTAAAACAGTTTCATCTAGATTATTATATAAAGAAGATGCAGTAATCAAATTTTTCAATTTCAAATTATTATTCATTAAATCAAGGTATATTTCGCGATTGTTCACAATGTTATATAATTCTTGTTTCTTTTCATTAATTCATAATTGGTTTTTAAGATTAGGTCCAACACGATAACTTAAGGCAGCTTCACGATTCATTAATCCTCGAAATGAATTAGGCAAATAAATAGATTTAAAAAGCAAAGAGCAATAAAATAAATGCGGTGTGTATGGCGAAATTAAAATAAGTTTATCAATCTTGTATGGTGATAAATAACGCACCATGATCGATGCTAGCGCTCCCATTCCATGACCAATTAATACAATATTTTCAAGTTTGTGATCAATAATAAATTGGTCAATGTATTGTGCGTAATACGTAATCTTTAATTCAGCAGAATTATCACACGGAGTAATCCCATGTCCAGGTAAATCTATTGCATAAAAATTGTACCCTTCAAATTTATCAGCAAACATATTTGAATATTTTTCAGCAGATTTAGCGAAATCATGAACGTATATAATGTTACCTTTAATATTCGTTCATTTTTTGTTGTTTCGATATATTTTAGTATCGTCCCAATTTATTAATAATTTATTTTCGCCAATCATATTTACCCCTATTGTTAATTAATGTATATTAGAATACAAAATCGTATACATATATTATATAATACTTATTAGGATATAATTAAGTATAGGTGAAATTATGAATAAAAAAAAGGGTACAAATGTTGTTAAACCTTTATCAGCATTAGAAAAACAAATGCAGCAAAATCTAAAATCTAAAATTAAATTGAGTGAAAAACGAGATATCGATAAAGATGATATTGCAGCAAAAGACAAGGAACACGAATTAAGACAACAAATGATTCGCGATCAAGAAAAGGCTCAAGAAGCTCAGGATGCAAAAGATACGGCTAAGGAAACAGCAATTAATTTTTCTGATCCAAAACAAATTACTAAACGTGTATTTTATGGAATTTTAATGGGGTTTAGCGACTCTACGCCAGGTTATTCGGGAGGGACAACGCTAACTTTACTAAATTTCTATAATGAATTAATTGGTAATATTAAAGGTATTTTTTTCCCAACAGCAAAACGTAATTGGTGACGTCATGTTTTATGAGTATTGCCATTCGTAATATTTTGAGTATTAACTGTTGTGGGAATGTTCAAATTAATAGATTTTGCTTCTAATCCAACTAATGATGTTTTGAAAGATTCGCAAGTATCATACGGAGTTAGTTTTGTATTTCTATTTGCCACTGTAGCTTTATGTAGTATTCCGCTATATTGGTATAGCAATAAACCACCTGTTCCCCTTAATAAAAAAACTTTTAGTGAATTAAAAAGTAAAAATATGAATCCGAGTTTAAACATTGGAATTGCTATATTCGCATTCGTTGTGTTAATTGCTATTGGCTTTTTAGTTCGTTTTGTTTGAACTGATACACAAGGAGTTACCATGATTCCCGAAGCTCCAAAAAAAGGAACTAAGCCTACTCCTCCGGGCATTAGCACTGAGGATACAATAAAGTATATTGCAGCCGGTTTCTTTGCAGGCTTTGCTATGCTTATACCTGGAATTAGTGGCAGTTTAATAATGTATTTGTTTGGAAGTTATGACGACCTTGCTCATTCTGTTAGTAATCTTGGTGACTCAAATTCATGACCTATCATCTTAATTATTGCCATTGGTGTAATCATTGGTGTAATTACTTGTGCTTTATCATTAAGCTGAATAATTAAAAAATTCGAAGGCGCTTTTAAAAGTATGAGCTTAGGATTAGTTTCAGCTTCCTTCATTACAATTTTAATATCATTAAGTTCTAAGGATTACGCGATGTTAAATAATGCTACTGTTGGTGATGTTACTATTGGGATGGTTTTTATTGGATTTGCAATTAGTGGAGCATTAATGATTTATCTTAATTACATTAATATGATTGATGTAAAATGAATTAAATTTAAAAAAGTGCAAAAAGACACTGCTATTATTAAGGAATAAAAATGATTAAAATATTAGTTTTTGGAGACTCTAACACATGGGGTTATAAACCAGTCTCAGGTAAACGATACAGATTAGAATTTCGCTGAACATTCTTATTACAACGTAAAATAAATTTGTTCAATGAAAGCTTTAGAGTTATTTCAGACGGACTTAACGGTCGCTGCTTAGTTGGGCAACCTTTTAGTTGAATCAATAAGATTAATTTAGAAGGAGCAAGCCAAATAAAAGGTTTTACTGATCAATTTAAAAATTATGATGTTTTAATTATTGAACTTGGCACAAACGATTTACTAAGTGATACAAATCCCATTATTGATGCTAAGGCACTTGCTAATCATTTGGAATTATTCAACCAAAATATCGATTATAAAGAACATGTTAAAAAAATATTTATAGCACCGCATAATTTAATAGACAAAAATGTCCATCTAGACAATGAAACAATTTTCGAAGTGTATGATACTTTTTGTAAAAAGCATAATTACATTTTAATTGATGCCCGAGATATTACTCCGCCAAGTGAAGACGAAGGTGGAGATGCAATTCATTTTGGGATCGAGAATCACAATGACTTAGCAACTCGTGTTTACCGGGAAATAATTAAATTATTTAATTTAAAATCAATACAATAAAATATAAAACATGTTATTTTATATTTTCAATTGCTAATAACAATAGTTATTAGTCGTTTATGATAAAATCAATAAATATATAAGGAGTGAATTTATGGTATTACAGGGAGATCAAAAATTAATTAATCGACAAATCATAATGAGTTTATTAATGCTAATTTTTGCAGTATTTGGAATTGTTATTATGGTATTTACGATTAGTAAACCAAATGGTTCTAATGGTTATGGTACAATAACTGATCAATCGTTGAAGGCTATTGGAATTGTCATAGCTACATATATAATATTACTTATGTGTTTATTTATTCGCACAGGTGTGCAGCAACGCAATAAACAACAATATTTACATGCTAGTTTAAATTTTGCATCAATATTAATTGTTCCAGCAATTTTTAATTTAATGAATAGTATTTATGAAAATACTTTTAGAGAATTTGTTAACTATATTAAGTCTTGATTCTCACCAAGTAATTTAACTAGATTTAATCCAGATTATAGTAGAGGCAGTAGCACGAGAATAATTACATTTGTTTTTTGATTGTTTGATTTGCAATGACTTGTTCTTATGTTGATTGATTTATTCAATGGTAGTGGCACTAAAGGTGCATGGTTAGATAGTTTCCATTTTTTTACGATTCAATCTAATATATTAGTATTCTTTTACTTATCAGCCAAATGGATGATGCCTAGTTGAAAAATATTCAATTCTAATACACTGCTAATTTTCATTCTTTCATATATTATTATCGTGGCCTTAGGATATAATGCCGTGCTTTTACCAGATGCTATTAATAAGGGTAACACTAAATCATGATCTAATTTAGTCTGATATCATGAAGCTTTGCAACATATGATTATCCCTGTATTGTTCCTAATTTATGCAATTTATATATTTCACTTATCTATTTATACTAAGGAATTAAAATTAACTAAAAGTATTGGAATCGGAATTATTTATCCAACTATGTATTTAATTTATGCTTTGATTCTACCATTTGTTTCAAAAACATCAGTTTATGGTAAATTTTCAAATATTAATGTTGACAACGGCGGAGCATACACAGCCTTTGGATTCATGATTGGATTTTGAATCATTTTTATAATTATTATTTCATTATTCTGAAGTTTTAACCACGTAACAGTAGGACGTGCACAATTAAATTACATTAATAGAAATAAAGAAATTCGTTCAGAAAAATATTAATTAAATATAATATGCACTAACCAAACTATATTTTTATCAAGGAGCCTTTATGATTAAAATTAATAACTTAGAGACAATCTATTTAAAACGGCTTACCAATAATGATAAAAAGGCATTATTTTATTTAGTTAAGCAAAACGAAAATCATTTGCGATATTTAAAATGAACCCAGAACTATGATGAAATTAAAGCATTAAAATTTATCATAGGTAAAAATGAATTATTTGAACGTGACGATGAAAGTAAAGAATTAACCTTTAAACTCACCAACGGCAACCAAATAATTGGTATGGTCGCAGCTTTCAATTTCAATAAAATAAAAAAAGAATGTGAAATTGGTTATTGAATGGATGAGGCTTATTGCCATCAAGGAATTATGCGCCAAACATTAATAACATTTATAGATTTTCTTTTTATAGAGCAGGGCATTGATGCAATAATAGTTAAAGTCATGCCAAGAAATATTGCTTCAAATAGAATTATTACAAAATTATATTTCACTCAACTAAAGGAACAACTTATTGAAGACGATGAAACTTTTAATGTTTATAAATTGAGTAAAATGTATTGCTAGAATTTAATAACAATTTTGTGAATAACTAAAAAAATGGAAAAAGTATATATTTATATTTATATATAAATTATAATAAATAACCCCCTTGCACTATTATTGCTAATGTAGTTTAATATAGTAAAGAAGGGGTGATATTATGCCACAATTAAATACTCGAGCATTTTCATTTGAAGATAGTGACGTTGATGTTCCAGTAGATGCGAGCATTAATCACTCCATCACACAAATACTAGATCCAATCTCAATGATTCAATCTAATCAAATGCAATCACCTAATAATCACAGTTTTTTTAATCAGCATTTATTTAACCAACAACCTAGTTTAAATCAAGCGACAAGAATAATTATGGGTCAAGGTAATTTAAATAATTATCAACAACCACAAATGGCTCAAGCGTTTGTACCTAATAATGCTACCCGAATAATAATGGGTCCTGCAATGAATCAAGTTAACCCATACGCTAATATTAATAATGGATACATGGGCACTCCAATGATGAACCAAGCAACGCAAGTTTTTAGTCCATTGTGAAATCAATCTCAAGCGCAAATCAATCCCAATTTTTATGGGCAGCAGATGGCGCAACAAGTCGCAATGGCACAATGTGGTAACATGGGGCAACTTCAACAATCGATGAATCAAAATGCACAGCAACTTCAACCAAAAGAAAAATCAAAAGATTTTCTTGATTTTATAAAACGGCAAAATACCGTTCATAAAGAGGATAATTTAAAATCTAAATTAAATCGCACACTATTACCAAAGTTTTATCTTAAGGAATTAAGAAGTGTTGCTCATGATACCTTATTAATAACAATTATCTTTTTAGCGAGCATCGCATTATTAGGTTTTGTTCTTTATAATTGTTTATGAATAGGTGTTAGTTATTGAGTTTTATTACCGCAAGTAACATTAAACGTTATTGTACTTGGTTTCTATTTATTACAATTATTCAAATATTTTAATTTTAGAAAAGAAGCTAAAACTAATCAAGGTACATTCAGCGTGGAGAAACCAACCGCTAGTATTGTTAAAGCTTACCGTAAGTTAAAAGTTTCATATTTGAATGTAAACTGATTATCAGCTGGAACCTATATATTCTGTGGTTGAGGAATTTTATTGACATATATAGTAATGTATTTCTTTAATTTAATAGATTCATTGCATTCTCAATTTGGTTTACTTACTATATATAGCACAGGTTCGTTAATTCCGATGTATGTTGTAATTGGGTTTGGAGCATTCGCAGGTGCAACATTAGTTAGTCAATTTTATATTCTGATTAAAAATAACACACGTATCAATCGTATGGAAAATTATTATGCTTCAGAATTGTGTGATCAACAAGATATTATTGGTAACAAAAAAATGACTAACCGTCGTAATATGGCAATCTTCTTTGTTTTTACTTTTGTGTTCACATTCATTTTATATTTTGTTTATGTAATGTTAAAACGAAAAGCAAAAGTTAAATAGTTCAATTATATAAGAATAAAATAGTATCACTGAAACGGTGGTACTATTTTATTCTCCCACAAGCCCATAAACGATGTGTAAGAGATAATTATAAGTTTTTAATGGTTAGTTACCACGCACATTAAGTTTGTTAAAATAAAGGTTATTTAAATTAATTAATGACAAATTGTTATTTTAAGAGGATGTTACGTCAAGAACGTAAGACTTCAACAAGCTAAATTAATAGATAAAGAAATATATAAGGTAACAGTATTCGTGTACTATCAATTATGTTGATTTCAAGTTAAGATACTAATTGAAATACAATATTCAATTATGTTCTTTAATATCATACAATTATAATAATATTAATAAGGATGTAAAATTTAGGGAGCACATGTTATGGAAATAATTCAAAAAATAGCAAATATTAAAAAAGAAGAAATTAGTAAATTCCATGATCAAGCTAAAGAGAATATGTTTAATGGTGACCAGTTATCAATTATCGAGAACATCATTAATAGGTGCGAAACAATTAATGAAGTAAGTAAAATTTCAAGTTTATTAAGAAACTATGTGAAAACTGGCTTAACTTTTGATATTTCACCAAAATTAAGAAGTAAGGACACGATTACAGTTTTAGAAGAAGTTTCAAATTTAGGCTTTAAAGGACAAGACCACGCGGGCCCTAAACACAAACTAATCTTGGGTGATAATTTTGATGCCTTAAATAATTTATTAATAACGCATCGGAATAGAATCGACATAATTTATATTGACCCGCCATATAATACTGGAGGGTCAGACTTAGGCTATAAAGATAAATTTGGCAAAGACGCATGATTAAACATGATGCGTGAAAGAATTATATTAGCAAAGGATTTGTTAACTGAAGAGGGAGTTATTTTTGTATCACTAGATGACAATATGCATGCATATTTTAAAATCATGATGGATGAAATTTTTGGAGAAAATAATTTTATCTGTAATTTTGTTAGAAAAACAAAAACATCCGGAGTTCTAAAAACAAATCTTGTCGTAGTAGAAAATGATTATATAATATCTTATAAGAAGAATACGTTGGCTAATTTTAACGGAATTGATTCATCAATAAAAAATTATCCGAAGTATGATGAAAAATATGGCCACTATATCTATAGATCATTAGATGTGTCCGGATTAACCTATAGTAAGTCAATGGATTATCCTTTAACGCTTGGTGATCAGGTGCTATATCCTCACAATAAAAATTCATATGATCAAAGAATGGCTGGTATTGTTGGTAAAAAAGATTGAACATGACGGTGAAACAAAGAGTTGATGATCAAAGCTTACAATCATAAGATATTAGAAATTAAAAATGAAAGACTTTATCAAAAATTATTTTTTAATTATGAACTAGATAAAAAAACATTAGAATTAGTTAAAACAAATAGAACAAAAAATATTGGAACGCTAGGGTTTTCGACAAGTGATTATAGCAATAGTTCTGGAACTAAGGTAATGGAACAAATATTTAATTTCAATATCTTCACACATACTAAACCAGTTAAATTAATTAAGGATTTAATTAATTTAATTCCTAATAAAGATGCAATAGTTTTAGATTTTTTTGCTGGAAGCGGAACTACAGGACAAGCAGTATTAGAGTTAAACAAAGAAGATAGTGGCAATCGGACCTTTATTCTTAATACCTTTGAAATAGATAATGGTAATAATATCGGGATTGACGTTTGTTATGAGAGATTATTAAGAATCAACAAAGGGGTAGGTTCTAAGAGTGAAAAAGATTTTAAATGAATACAACATAATCAACCCTATCAAAATTCATTAGCTGTATATCGTCTTAAGGATTTAAGTATTAACATTACTAATGAAAACGCTTTAAATGAAATAGACTATAAAATTTATAACGAATTTAATCAATACATTAATATAACTAAAGAGAATGCGCCAAGCACATTAATTAATTTACTTAATCACACAAATAAAAAATAGTAATTAAACAAAACATAAATCATGGAGGACATCATGGAATTAATTCAAAAAGTAAATAGTATTAAAAAAGAAGAAATCAAAAAATTTTATGAACAAGCAAAAGAAAATATGTTTAATGATGATCAACTATTAATCATTGAAAATATAATTAACCGATGTGAAACAATTAATGAAATAAATAAGACTTCAAGTTTATTAAGAAATTATGTAAAAACTGGGTTAACTTTTGATGTTTCACCAAAATTTAGAAGTAAAGATATCATCACTGTTCTAGAAAAATACCCTAATTTAGGTTTTGATGGAAAAGATAAAACGAGTCCTAAGCATAAATTAATTTTAGGTGATAATTATGATGCCTTAAATAATTTATTAATAACACATCGGAATAGAATCGACATAATTTATATTGACCCACCATATAATACTGGCGGATCAAACTTAGGATATAAGGATAAATTTGGTAAAGATGCATGATTAAATATGATGCGTGAAAGAATTATTCTAGCTAAGGATCTATTAAATGAGACAGGTGTAATATTTGTTTCTCTAGATGATAATATGCAAGCCTACTTCAAAATCATGATGGATGAAATTTTTGGAGAAAATAATTTTGTAGGACAATACAATTGATTCAAAAGTGCAACCCCACCTAATTTATCAAAAAAAATCAAAAAAAATATTGAATATATTTTATGTTATGAAAAGCAGAACACTAATAAGAAATTTTTAGGAGTGAAAAAAAGTAGTTCTAGTGATAACGGACTACTAAATCAAACTAATAGATTTGCCACTCTAAGTTTTCCAGAAAATATTGTTAAAACTAAATTAGAGGATGGGATTTATAAAAAAGGTAAATATGGGACATCATCTTATGAAATTAATCTATTAGAAGATACGGTTGTTAAAAACAACATTTTTACTGAGAACGTTATACTAGAAGGAAAATTTAAATGAAGTCAAAATAACTTAATTAATGAAATAAATAAAGGCACCGTGATTTCAATAAAAACAAAAACCTTTTCACCATCTTATGAAAAAACTAATTATGATATCGGAGCCCCAGAAAACTTTATATCGCAAAAAGTTGGAGTTGCAACAAATGAAATTGCTGGGAAGGAATTAAAGGAAATTTTCGATAACGAAAGAGTATTTGATTATCCCAAGCCAGTATCACTAGTAAAATATTTGATTAATTTCATCGATAATAAAAATGCAATAATTTTAGATTTTTTTGCTGGCACTGGAACAACTGGACATGCAACCTTAGAATTAAATAGAGAAGATGGTGGTAATCGTACCTTTATCCTTAATAATCTTGAAATAGATAATGGTAACAATATCGGGATTGATATTTGCTACGAGCGATTATTAAGAATTAGCAAGGGAGTAGGCACTAACAAAGAAAAAGATTTTAAATGAATACAACAGAATCAACCCTATCAAAATTCATTAGATGTCTACCGTCTTAAGGATTTAAGCATTAACATTACAAATGAAAATGCCTTAAATGAAATAGATTACAAAATCTATAATGATTTTAATCAATACATCAATATAACAAAAGAAAATGCCCCAAGCACTTTAATTAATTTGCTTAATCACATAGGAGAAAAGTAATTATGGAAATGACAACCTATCAGAAAATAAAAACTGATGAACTATACGAATTATATAATCGTGCAGATAAAACTATTTTTAATTCCAATTCAAGTAATGGTCAGAAAAATTTATTTTCTAACAAAATACATTTTAGTGCACCTACTGGTAGTGGTAAAACATTTATAATGTTTAATTTAATAAATCAAATATTTAATCAGGAAAATAATAAAATAATTGTTTTGTTTGAGAGTCTATCGATGGCTTCTTTATACAATCAAAATTATAATAAATTTGAAAATTATAAATATACCAATGCAGCCAATCTTATGAAACTTGAGTCAATTAATTCGCCAAGCAGTACTTCAAAAGGTAATTCTGATCAAAACGTTCAAATTGTTTTAGAAGATAGAAAGGTTTATTTCATCGGGTCAGCTTCATATAAAAATGGATCAATCTTATATGAAAGGGGTATCTTAAACAAATTTTTAGCAAATGCTAAAGATAATAATTATAAAGTATTGTATATAAAAGATGAAGCCCACATCGGTGCAAAAACACAAACACAAATAAAACAAGGGTCTAAGAATATCCTAACATTAGAAAAATATTTTGATGTTAGTATCTTCATTTCAGCAACCCTAAAAAGAATGCAACCAGCTGATGTAATATTTACCGAAGAAGAAGCTATCTCAGATCATCTAATTAAAGCTAGTTTACAACGTAATGCAGGGTTAGTAACAAAGGGCGAAGACGACATTGAAAGTGATGAATTAGTAGATAGAGCATTAGAGAAATTTAATAAAATTAAAGATGAATATAAGTTATTAAATGAAATACCGCAAATTAATCCAGCGCTTCTACTGCAAATAAAATCATCTAAAGAAGGATCATCTGAAGAATTAGACGATGTTAAAAAAATAAATGAATTAATTAAAAAAATAGAATCTAAGGGATTGAGTTGATGTGTATGATTGAGTAATAATAAATTTTCATCAAACCAGAAAAAGTGAAATAATAAATCATACTCTAGTAAGTTAAATGAACTAACTCAAAATAATTGTAGTATTGATGTCATTATCTTTAAAGTTGCAGTAGCCACAGGGTGAGATATCCCTCGAGCGTGTATGTTACTTCAAATTAGAGATGTAGCAAGTGAAACCCTAAATACGCAAACCATTGGTAGAATAAGAAGAAACCCGTTAAAAAATTTGGCTACAAATCCGATCACAGATAAGTACTATATTTACACTAACTTTAAATCAAAAAAAGCAGAGGAAATTAAATTTTTACAATTAAAAGAAAAATTTAAGGAATACAAATTCAATTCAATTAACTTAGTAGAAAAAGCTAACATTAAACAATCTAATGAGCAAATAATCAAAGCAATCTATGAAGAAATATTATTAAAGAAAAATAATAACATTTTAAAGAGTTTTAGTCAAAGTTGCCAGGAAAGTAATAATCATAAATTAATTATTAATTATCGTAAAGTAGAAGTTAGCGGTGAATTAACAAAAGAAATTGTGGAGAACAAATATGTGAGTAATATTTTTGATTTAGAAAAAATATGAAGAAATAATGTAACCTTTGAAATAAGAGAATATATTAATGAAGCATTAAAACTTTACGCTAAGAAATTTAATATAAATTTATATTATTTAAAGTTATCTATACTTAATTTAGAAAAAGAATATCAATATATTAAAGACACAATAAAAATTATTAAAAATGTTACTGAAGTTAATTATGATTATGAAGTATCTAAAAAGTTATTTACTTTACCTTTCAATACAGTTGAAGAATTGTTTATAGAAGAAATAGGTGAAAAAGGATATATAGATTTAGGCTATAAAAAAGATTCAATCAATAAAAATATAAATAAGCGTGAAAAATATTTGTTGAATGATGCTAAAACTTATTATGGATTGGTAGATAAATACGCTTATGATCATAACGTCTCTAGTACAAGTTATCAAACTGAAATAATTGATAGTTCTATTCTTTATGAATCTCGAGCAGAAAGAACTTTTTGGTTAGCCATTAAAAAGTATTTTATCTTCAAGGGAACTAAAACAAAGAATATAAAAATGATAACTAAGAATTATGCTAATAATTCGAAATTACGTTTTCAATATTGACTTAATCATCAAAATACCATAAATTCCATTGCAAATGGTTATCCCGATCTTATTATTCAACAAGGTAATAAAACCTTTTTTATTGAAATAAAAAGTAACAATTACGACTATGATATTTTAAAAACAGCATCTTTGAAAAAAGCATACAAAGAATATTCAAAGCAAATTGACTATATTTTTTGCATCGCTAGTGTAATTAATGATACAGCTATAAGTTTACATACCTATTATAAAGGCCAAGAGATTGATTATTATAACGGAGATAAAACAATGGATAATAATACTTCACAAGCATTAGAACCAAAAATTGCAATTGAAAAACTATTAGAATATCAATATGATAAGTAATTTATTATAAGGAATATTTATATAACTATAATTTAGTTTTTTGTATTACTAATATGCAATTTCATAATAATCAAATTAATTTATGAACCGCGTTACAATTTACGTGTTATATTATTAAATAAACATAATAAGTAAAAAGGAAATAGAAAAATTGAATTTAAAAGCAACAAGTTTAGCTACACTTGGTATATCTAGTGTAATAGTTATAGCAACGTCAATTGGTGCAAGTACGACCGCTACTAATTATGATGAATATAATACGCAGCACGATATATATAATTATTATAAAGATGTAGGCGATCCTAAGAGTGATGGTACTTTTAGTAACTATATAAAAAATATAAACAAACATACGAAAAATATGTCCACTAGTGAAATTAAAAATGATATGAGTGAAAATGACGCAACTTTAAGTTCATGGAATGGTAAAACCACAGATGAAAAAGCTAAATTTGTTAAAGGTGAAAATTATACAGTAAATCAATACCAAAAATATTTAAATGATGAAGCTAATCTAAATTTCGTTGATGCAAGCACCGGAACATTTATAGCATCAATTTCAATAATGGTTATTTTTATAGTAATAATATTAGTATCAGGTTTTTTATATTTCAAAAATAGAAAAAGTGAAATATCTTGAAGATAAAATGGTAATAAGTAAAGTAGAATATTTATTTCTTAAACGGCGTTAGCTTATTAATATTGTATAAATATAATATATCGTTAAATAAATAGCTCGTTTCAATAGGTTACAAATAACCTACTTTTTGATGAACCAATACATTTAATTAAAAATAGATTTTAAAAAAATAATGAGTTTAGCTACTTTAGGAGTAGCTAGTGTAATAGTTATAGGAACAGCTGCTGGAGCAGGTGTAAATGCTGCTAATTATAATGAATATAATAGCGAACCGAACAAAGTATTTATAATACAGCTATGGCTGCAAGCGACGGAGCACTACCGTCTTTGGACACTTTTGTAAAGGTAGTGAACGGCATTTATAGTACATACACACCCAAACAAAGAGAACATCGAAAAATTTATTACGATACTAGGCTGACAAATTTTAATAAAACCTCATCGAATCAAACCAAACTAAATATGGCAAATGCAGATGGTTGAAATACTATAGATCAAGAACAAAATTTTTTAAATGATAGCGCTAACCTAAATTTTGTTAATGCAAGCACAAGCGAATTTATTGGATCAATTTCAGCAATGGTTATCTTTATGGTAATAGCAGCAGCTTCTGGTTTTGTATATTACAAAAGTAGAGATCCTAAAGCAAAAACTAACA
>JAACJV010000026.1 GCA_021378535.1 Ureaplasma sp. Hg1
CTACAGGAGAATTAACAGTTAAAGCTCGTGGAATTGATACTAATAACGGTTGTTATACATCGTCGCATACCTATAGTGGTTTCTTAACATATAAGAATAATAAAGATCCTAAGTGACAATTAACGTGAAAAATACCCCCAGTTTCTCAAACCGATATGTTGCCTTCACAAGTGAAGGATAGTGATATTATTGATAATCCTGCCTGATATACAGAAGGAATTGATTTAAAATATTACGTTTCCCCTGGATCAAAGCCTGATATTATAAGAGATGATAATGGTGGAACCATAAGAGTTATTTTGGCATATGATAATTTGCCACCATCTTTACATGTCGAATATTCACACACATTCAAAGGTTTTTATAAAATTGGTGATTACAGTTATGATTCAACTAATTGAGGTAGCCTTACAACAGGTAGACTACCATCCGAGGTGTCTCCTACCGAGCTTGATCACGCGATAACAATTCCAAAAGGCTTTAAAAACACAGGAGTGCAACCTAAAGTTTATGCTAATAATAGTAATGGAATATTATATGTTTCATTTGATTATTCGAATGTTGCAAACCTTCCTGCGGGTATTACTCTAAAACCTTTCCATGATTACTCAGGTTTTGATGATGCTAGTCAATATACTGTCACAATGCCTAGTACAAAAGGCTTAAGTAAGACTCAATTACCGAGTAGTGTCTTAAACACCGATGTTAGTCCGCTATTGAAATACTCTGCAAAAATGGAAACATTGTTGAAAAATAAGAGTATTACACCTATCATTGAAATGAAACCTGACGATATCAACGGAATACTATACTTTAGTGTTACTTGTAAAAATATGCCAGATAAAGTTCAAAGTATTTATTCTTTTTCAATTGCTGGTTTTAGCACTAAATCAGATATTAAGATTATAAGTTGAGGACATCCAGATCTGAAGGAAAGACCTTCAGACGTCATAGAAGCTCGTATATTTGATATGGTGAAAAATGGGACTATTGATGTTGGGGCGCCATTGAAAAATATTGTTCCAACAATATCGACGTATTCTCCAAATGATAATCTCGGAACTTTAGACTTCACCTTAACTTTTACCATAGGATCAAGTAGCTATGATTTTAGTCATGAATACAAAGGCTTTTATTCAACAAATGATTACAACGTAGGGATTGATGAAACGGGGATCAATAAATTACAATTGGCAAGTCAAGAAGCCACCGCCATATTAGCTAACCCTAATGAACTAATCAGTAGATTAAGACCCTCTGCAGCTTTAAGTTTATATGGAATATTAAACACTATCACACCAGCTGATTTAGTTGCTAATGATACTGACGGAACTCTAGTCGTTAAATTAACATACCAAATTAGAACTCCAGTTGACCCAAATATACCAAATTTATTCAGTATAAAAATTTCAGGTTTTTATAAAACCAAGGATTATCAAGTATCATGAGGAAACGCTATTAAGAAAAATATTGCTCCAAGCCAATATGACACAACACAATTAACTATTGTTGAAGGAGCTGCTGTTATAGCAACAAGAGCGCCAATTGTATATTCACATGACGATATAAATGGTACATTAACTGCGACGATAACAATACCGTCTACCGTTAGTTGACCAAGTGATGCTACAAAATATCCTAGAACTTTAACTAAAACATATAATAACTTTTATGGACAAGATGACTATTATTTAGATCTTAATCAATCGAGTTTAAATGTTTCCACAACTTATGCAAGTAAAATTACAAAAAAGGATATTCAAACTGCATTGTCTACAAGTGATGCCTTAAAGGATGCAAGTAAATCTAGCAGTATCTCTTTAGTTGCTGATGATAACAACGGTACATTGCAAGTAACGGTTGATTATATAATGAAATCAAAAATTGATGCTAGTCTCACAAAACAATACATTATCAACATTTCAGGATTTTTAGCAAAAGGGGATTATCAAGTTAAGGATTGAGCACACACCAATTGATTTGATAAAACTAAAGCAGCTAGTTCAGTAACAACAGCATCAGTTACAAGCGCCATTACAAATAATGATATTCTTCTAAACGCTGGTTTATCAGGATTGGTTAAAACCGCGATGCCAAAAATAAAAGTTGTACCGCACGATGATTTGGGAACAGTTGATGTTACTTTAACATTTCCAACAACAAACATGCCAGCAAACATGCCAGGCGTTTACACCCATACATATTCAGGTTTTAATAAAGTAAGTAGCACAGTTACATCTTCATATGTAGCAACAACAAGCACAATGGCTAGCAGTGTTAATATAGGTGATATCCTACCAACTATAACAACAACAGGTGTTTGAGCTACTACACCGCTTACAACAGCCGACATCACCCTTCAAGCGAATGATTATGTTGGAACACTACTAGTTAAAATAAACTTCAAAGGAATGTCAAAGGATATAAATAATATCTACTACATATACCTTACAGGATTTAAAGTCGCACAATAATTTGTCTAACTTGATAAATAAAACAAAAACCATACAAGCATTATAAGTTTGCTTATATGGTTTTTTCATATATTAATGAGACTCCAACTAACACTTTATACAATGTAACTTACAATTTTGTAGTTTCTTTTTAGGAAGGTTATTCTTAGTAGTCTTTTTTATTAATTGTTCAAATATAGTTATTATCCCAATAATTTATTCTTCGTGTAAAATTTTAATGTTTCATTCCATTAAGTATTTAGGATTAAATTTTGTTTTATCATCATAGATAATGGTAAAAGGTTCGCTTGCATTTTGAGCTAAGAAATCAATCCCAGTAATATTGACTAAACTTTGTGATCCCCTAATATCTAAAACATCAAATTTTGTTTCTTTTGATAAATCGATATTACGAACATATTGATTGTTGATTGTTAAGCGAGTAAAACTTGAGTCCTGAATTGTTATTTTATCAATTGGTTGATTTACACCGATGTTACAAATATTAACATTTAAATCATACAATACAACGTTACGTAAGTTAGCTTGATTTCTAATTACTAAATTATAAAATTTTGAATCCCTAAGGGTAACCGAATTTAATTTTGGGTTACTATCAATAATAAATTTGTGACAAATCAAATCTTGTAGAGCGATTTCAAGTAAATTAATATTTTTTGAAATAAAAAATGTTCCAACGTTTATATCGCAAAGATTAATTGTATTTAAGGCTTTAAAAGTTTTTAGTTCTAGCGCATTAAATTCAACTTCTCTTTCCTGAACTACACCCGGTAAAATTTTATTTTTTTTAGTTCTATGGTTTTCAGGGTGAATAATAGAAGTTAAAACAGGATTATCAATAATCAACATTTGTTTCAGCATCCCGCCAACCAAGTCATAAACTTTCATAGTTGGTTCCAAGGCCGGTGTTTGGTATAACACCCTTGTTTCCTTTTGGAATGAATATATAAAATCTGTAAAATCACTTTTAGCCATAACGTATTACCTCACTAACTATATTTTATAAAAAAATGCCCCGAGTTGCTATTATTTAATATGCTTTATAATAACTTTCGTAATTATAATTATAATATTAATATAAAAATTTATAATAATTATTTAGTACTAACGTTACTTCGCGTTGATATTTAATAAAAAAATTATTATTATTTTCTATTTCTATTTCATGAATATAGGTCACATACCATCAATATGTATTGTTTTTTGTATATACAAAGGTTATAATATAAGTGTTATTTTAAAATTTAAGGAGACAAAAACATGGCAAAAATAATTGGCTCACCTTCGAAATATATTCAAGGCGGAAAAGAAATTGAAAATATCGGAAAATATTTAGAACTATTGGGACAAAAATATGTTTTCATTATAGATGCATTTTTTTATGAAACACTTTCTAAAAAACTTCAAAAGGTATTGAATAGTAAAAAAATTATAGCAATTGAAAAATTTGGTGGTGAATGCTGCGATAAAGAAATTAACCGATTACGAAAAATCGTTAAAGATGCAGGCGCTGATGTAGTTATTGGTATCGGTGGTGGTAAAACTATTGATACAGCAAAAACAACAGCTTTTTATGAAAAAGCAAATGTAATGGTGGTTCCTACAGCGGCATCAACCGATGCTCCGTGTAGTTCATTATCTGTTATTTATACAGAAAAAGGCGAATTTGATCGTTATATTTTCTTCCCACAAAATCCTAATATTGTATTAGTGGATACTGAAATTGTGGCTAATGCTCCAGTTCGCTTATTGGTGTCAGGTATGGGTGACGCATTAGCAACTTATTGAGAAGCTCGAGCTACAGCTCGCTCACAAGGAGAAACAATGTTTCATGAAAAGCCTACTATTAGTGCTTTAGCATTAGCAAAATTATGTTATGAAACATTGCTTGAAGAAGGCTACAAAGCTAAAAAAGCTTGCGAAAATAAATGTGTAACTAAATCATTAGAAGATATTATTGAAGCAAATACTTATTTAAGCGGTATTGGTTTTGAATCCGGAGGTTTAGCAGCAGCTCATGCGATTCATAATGGTTTAACTGTTATGCCTGGAACTCATAAAATGTATCATGGAGAAAAAGTAGCATTTGGTTTATTATCGCAATTAGTGCTTGAAAAAGCTACTGAAGAAGAACTTGGTGAAGTTTTAGAGTTTTGTATCTCAATCGGATTACCAGTATGCTTTAAGGATATAGGCGTGGATAAATTCACTAAGAAGGAAGTTTTAGAAGTGGCTAAATTAGCTTGTGCTAAGGATGAAACAATCCATAATATGCCATTCAAATTTACATACGAAGAAGTTGCAGATGCAATGATTACAGCAGATGCAATCGGCCGTGATATGAAATATGCTTCTAGTGACTGCAATTGCGCAATTACGACTAATCACAAACAATAATTTACTAATATAATTAACTAGTTTTAATTAGTAGTATATAAAAAATATGAAGCTTAGATTATGCTTCATATTTTTTATTGATTTACATACTAGTTAATTCTTGTTTTTAATTGATCATAATCCTTCTCAATAAATTCATATATTTTATCTAAGAAACGTTTTGTTTCCTCAATAAAAGGTAAGTGACCAGAGTTAATGAACCTTACAATACAAATGTTTGGTATTTTACTTTCAAGGTTTCTAGAAGTTTTATCTGGATTAATAATACCATCGTGTTTACCAACAATTAGCATTGTAGGAACTTTTACATTTTTTTCAGCTTTTTTCATTGCTATTAAATTCGAAGGACCAATCATACGTCTTCTAAGTATTCCAAAATTGTCTTTGTATTTTTTTTGGTATTCATATTCAGCTATTATTTTAGGGTCATCAGCGCCAGTATAATGCGCCTTATAGTCCATAAATAATATATCTTGCATTTCATAAGTTGCTTTAGGTGTTTTGGGCATAAATTTAAATAATAGATTAAATATTTCCTTTGGTCCTGAACCAGCAGAATTCATCGGAGCAATAGCTATTAATTTTTTTATTTTGTCTGGAATTAGTGATGCTACAATAATAGCAATTCCACCACCCATTGAATGTCCGATTAAAATAATATCATTTAATTCTTTTTCTTTAATTCATTCAATCACCAATTGAGCATATTTTTTTGGGCTCAATTCAGCCTCATTTAACAATTGACTAAATCCATGCCCAGGTAAGTCAATTGCATAATAATTATATGGCATGTCTTCTTCAATAATATCGTCAAAATATTTGCTAGTAGTTGCAAACCCATGGATAAATACTATTGTACCCTTGGGATTGGCAGTCTTTTGATAATGATAATTGATTCTATTTTCTTGATCTAATTGCATAAGTTATCCTTTATTCATAGTTTTAGATTCTAAAACTAGTTTTTCCATTTGACTTAAAGTAGTTTTAGGTTGGTTACTTATAACGCCAACAAATAGTCCTTCTAACAAGGGAGCATTGGCTATTGCCACTTTAGGCTTCAATTTCTCGTCCAAAAATTCCAAAGCCATTTGTGTGTTCATAATGGATGACCCTAAATCACAGAAAATTATAACGCCATCACTAGTCATTGCTGATTCAATCATACTTTTAATGCGCATCGGATCGCTACCAAATGCTTTGCCATCTTCGATTCCTGCAGCATTGTATATTACTTGATTGTTTTTTTGCATTTCCTTGGTAAATTTAATTATTGAATCAGCAACTGCAAAGCTATGTGCTACGACTACTATTCCGACCATTATAAGGCCTCTGCTAATGCTTTAATTATTAAAGCACAACTCTTTGCGCCAGGATCCATATGGCCAATCGAACGCTCACCTAAATAAGATGCACGACCTTTTGTGGCTATCATTGGGATTGTAGAATCTGCCGCTTTATCAGCTATAATGGATAATTTATCAAAAATTATCTTAGGGTTATTTTCTGAACTACTTAATTTTATAAAAGCTTCACTAACAGGGATTAAAACATCTAGCATAGTTTTTTCACCAATTGTTGATTTACCCCGATTCGCAACTGCCTTAGCACCTAAAGAAAAAGCTTGGCTTAAAGAAGTTAAATTACAATCTTCACCTTTTAATGATTTGGACATTTCGATTAATAAAGATGCTAATAGCGGTCCAGAAGAACCGCCTACTTTAGACATTAAAGCCATAGCGCAATCCATCAAAACAACATCAATTGTTTTATTAGAAAAGCTTTCTTCTTTTTCTTTAATTGCGTTTATGCCCCGATATAAATTAGTACCATGGTCGCCATCACCAATTTTTTGATCTAAATCATTTAATAATGTTTGATTGCTCTCAATTGTTGATGATAAAATATCTATTATTTTTTTTATTTGCATTCTAATTACCTCATCCAATAGTTTTGCTAGGGGCATTTAGTAAACTCTCTGTTTCGCTATCTAATTTCAATAATGTCAAAGAGAAACCTGGCATTTCAATCGAAGTCATAAATTCACCAACTTTAGTGCGGGCCACTTTTATTTTTTTACTATCTAATATTTTAATAGCTTTACGAGCAATGATAAACAATTCCATTTCAGGAGTACCACCTAAACCATTAACTAGTAAAGCGACTCTATCGTTAGCTTTAAGCTTTAGTGACTTTATGATCCGTCCTAGTAAATCTTCTGTATGTTCATCAGCAGATAACAACTTACTTCGTTTAATTCCCGGTTCACCGTGGATTCCTAATCCAATTTCAACTTCATCAGGGCCAAGCTCAAAACTAGGTTTACCACTAGCAGGAACAATACACGGGCCTAAGCTCATTCCGATAGATGCAATATTATCAATTACTTTTTGAGCTACTTTTTTAACTTCTAATAAGGTTCCGCCCGATTCAGCTTTAGCACCTGCTATTTTATGAACAAAAACTGTCCCTGCAATTCCTCTTTGACCAGTAGTATAAGTACTATTTTCTAAAGCGATGTCATCATTAACGACAACTTTTTCACAAGCAATACCCATTGCGCTAGCCATATCAGCTGCCATTTCAAAGTTTAGAATATCGCCTGTGTAATTTTTAATTATTAATAGAGCCCCAGATTTTCCAGCAGTGGCCTTAACACCTTCTAAAATCTGGTCTGGGGTTGGTGAAGTAAAGATTTCACCTGCGACTGCAGCGCTTAACATTCCCGTACCAACATATCCGGCGTGAGCTGGTTCATGCCCAGATCCACCACCACTTATCAAAGCAACTTTGTTTTTATCAATATTAGTTCTAGTTATGACGTTAAAACCTTCTATTCTTTTAACAATGTCACCATAGCTCAATGTAATGCCATCTAACATTTCTGTTACTATATTATTCACATTATTTATTAACTTTTTCATAAATTCCTCCTATGATAATTGTATATACAAATATAATTAATTATACCTCTTATAAATAATTTTTAATTATAAATATTTATTATTTAATCACTCTAATATATTTTATCTTAGATTCTAATTGTTTGCAAATCATAGTATATGCAAACAATAACATATTAGTAATTTTAAATTGTTAGATAAATAAAAACCTAACGTCGTTAGGTTTTTAACAGCAAGAAATGCTTCAATTATTATTTATATTCGTTTTGTTCTAATTCTAATCTCGTTAATATTTTTCATAATAACAGCCGGAACCCTTCACGTCATAAAAAGTTCTACAGCATAAATTGCAACCATTATTATTACTGTTATTGATCACAAAGATATAGGCCCTAATGAGAATTCATTAATCCCGAAATAAAATTGCAAGCCTAAAAATATTCCTAATAACAAATCGATTGAATCAAAAACCAGAGAACATTTACTAAAAAAATTACAAAAGGATTTAACTGTTCAATTCCTTCTTGGGTTAGCAGATACAACTCTTTTAAGGAAAACCATATTATTTTCGTGAACATGTTTTTTTAATCATCTACTTAAAAGGAAGGGTCCGATTATTGGGATAAAAATATATCATTGTTTCGGTAATTCTTCTAGCCCTCTAATATCTTCACTTGTGTAATTTTTCGATTTTTGATTGTCAATTATTTCACTTATTGTTACATCATCTCTAAACATAATAACCACCTTTCAATAAAATAATTTTATGCTTTTATTTGCGTTGAGCAAGTTAAACGTTTAAATAGCATGATTTATATCTAAGAAAATTAAAAGATATATCAATCAAAAAACTACTAATACAAATTATTTCACTACAATATTAAATATAATCAAACGACTAAATGGAGATGATTTTTTGGAGACCAATAAACCTAAAAATTTTGATGCTACGAGTAAAGAAATTTGTGAAGGAAAAAGAATAAAGAGCACCGCAAAGTAGGAGCACCTCTAAAAATAATGAAAATTTATTGTTTGCGAACATATATTTATAGGAGGTCTTATAATGCGCCAAAAAATTATAGTGAAAGACAAACTTCTTTTGAATGTGATGGTTTCAAAAGCATTTATTAAGGTTTTAGAGTAACTTCAAGCATTTTTAATTTTGGTATTTATGATACCTTAGTAACTACTACTATAACATTTGTATTTGTGGGACTTTATAATTTAATGGATAGTAATTAGCATTAATAATTTTGTTTCGTCTAATTGTCTAATTATTGCATCTATGCTATTTCTTATATTTGCTGTAGCTATAGCACCGATTTGATATTGTAAATTTAAAATTAAGAAAACAATTATTTCAGCTGGAAATGAATTGGAACTAGAAACATTAGCTCAAGAATATCTAGAGAACACCATCAAAAAAAGCATAAGTGAAAGCGCGAATCCAAAACTAAAGATGATAAACCTAAAGTAAAACTTTAAAGATTGAATAAACAGTAGCGCTCGGTCTCATAAATGGTCTGTACTTGCTTTTTTGTATTGTGGTTTATAAATGAAAGGCATCTACCCACCGACAAAGGAGAAATAAATGCCAAATAACTATACACATTTAAGCACTGAAGAGCGTTATTTAATATTTGTGTTCCACACATACCATAAATGATCAACAAGAAAAATAGCAAAGGTTGTAGTCGCCATCCTTCGACAATATGTCACGAACTAAAGCGAAATTCATTCAGCAAAGAATACAATGGCCGTTGAGCTCATTGGGTTTATAAGCAAAGAAAGACTAAATTGATTTAATAGACTCTTGCAAAGGATCAAAAAAGAACATGCTTACAATGGCTGATTGAAAAACAAGATTCACCTTTACAAGGATTACGCCAAATAAAAATAAGCCTACCATCAATGAAGCTATAAGAGATATCATTAAAACCAATGGTCTAAAAGTTAATTCTATAACAACAGATAATGGTTTAGAGTTTTGCGCACTTGGCTTACTATGTAAAGAACTTAATATAAAGTATTGCTATTGTCAACCGTGTTGCTCTTCGCAACGCGAATCCAATGAAGTATGAAATGTTTTGTTCAGAAGAAGGTTGCCCAAAGAAAAGATCATTTATAGATTTAACTGAAGATAAATTACAAGATATAACAAAAGAAATAAACAAAATGCCACGCAAATTACTAGGATTTAATTCATCCTATGAATTTTACATGGCATCTTGGTATAATCCAAGCGTTTCATTTGTTGCTTGAATTTAGGTTATTTTAAATTAATAAAGGATAATGCTTATATATACTATTGTATACATTTTCCGTATGCATTTGTGTATTTTTTTTTGCAATTATTCTTAAAAAATATGTTCTTAAAAGTTAAATGAAAATAGGGACTATTTCATTTATTAGAGGTATTATAAATTAGTGTTTTTATATTACTAAATATAGAAAAAGCACTAATTTAATTCCGGGAGGAAAATATTATGCATAAAAGAAAAAAATTATTGATTGGAATTTCTTTATCCTTAGGGGCTTTAATTATTCCGATTGGTTCAGTATCAGGGGTGTTGGTGAGTAAATCGCAAGTTGACTCAACAACACAAAACTCTAATAGTTCAAATACACAACAAGTTGTGGTTAAAGATAATTACGTAATAAACCTTAATGCGGTAAAAAATAATGGCTTTGATCTTAGTAAACCAAATGACGCAAATCTTTTTGCAAGTCAAATGGCTCGTTATTGAAATATGTTTTTATCAAACGTTGTTAATGTTTCACAAAGCGAGATTAACAAGACCGTTAAAAATGTAAGCATTTCTTATGAATATTTAAATAACGCTCCAAAAACAGCGATTGCTCATATAACCCTTAAAAGCGGATATGTTTGAGATAATGGATCACAAAATAAGAATTTTACAAGCTATATTATTAAAACTGAAATTAAGACCGATTATAGTTTAGACATTGCAAGCATTGTAAACGCTGGATATAACCTTAATAGTGATTCAGCTGCTGATGCATTCATTTTAGCTTTAAGAAATAATTATTATAATTTATTACCAAAAATAGTTAAAAACAAGAGTGAAGTTAGTACTACTAATATTAAACAAACAATTAAATGAATTAGTTTGTCATATACCCACGATGGGTCTCGCATTAATTCCATCACAATTAGGATTAACCTAAATGAAGGATACTTATGAGCTAACGGATCACAAAGTAAAGATTTTAAAACTAATATTGTTGCACAAGCAATAAGCACTGATTATAGTTTAGACATTGCAAGCATTGTAAACGTTGGATATAACCTTAATAGTGATTCAGCTGCTGATGCATTCATTTTAGCTTTAAGAAATAATTATTATAATTTATTACCAAAAATAGTTAAAAACAAGAGTGAAGTTAGTACTGCTAATATTAAACAAACAATTAAATGAATTAGTTTGTCATATACCCACAAGGGGTCCCACATTAATTCCATCACAATTAGGATTAACCTAAATGAAGGATACGCATGAGCTAACGGATTACGAATTAAGGACTTCGTAACCAGTGTAACGCCAGCAACAGTTGTTAAAGATCACTTTAATATTGGGTTAAATGAAGTTAAAGCAGCTGGTTATAATATGGATAGTGATGCTGCAGCAAATAAATTTGCTGCTGATGTAAAAAATAATTTTAACACCTTGCTACCTAGTCTAATTAACTATAAAGGACAACATATTAGTAAAGGCCGTGTAAACGAAATAGTAAAAAGTGTTTATTTTAGCTTCTTCCACGATGGTAATCGAATTTCAGCATTCAGATTGCATGTCACACTTAAAAATGGTTATGTTTGAAATGATGGAAATGCAACACAATATTTTACAACACAAAGACCAAAACAAATTGTTGTTGTTAAAGATCATTATAATTTAAATATGCAAAAAGTTTTAGCAGACGGTTATACCTTTAATAATAAGAATGATACACTATTTTTTGCTCAATCTATGGAACTTTTCTGAAGTGATTTATTACCCGAATATAGTTTCTACCAAGGCAATAGTGTATCAGCCAAGGAAGTTAAACTAACAGTTAAAAGTGTTAGGATTGAATATAGAAGATCCATTGTCCGTCTCTATGGTTCAGTTGTTGTTTATGTAACATTAAACGATGGATATGTTTGAGGTAACGGATCAAACGTTGAACACTTCACAACTGGAATGTAATAATATCTAATATTTATGTTATATTAAATATAGGTGTGTTATTTAATAACGCAATAAAAACAAGGATTTTGTCCTTGTTTTTATTTATATCATTGGTAGTGTAAAAAAATAAAACCCGTAGGGATTCTATTAAAAATTGAAATTAATTTTTTTGATTCTTGTCCTTAAAAATAAAGACGAAGTACTATGCTTATAAAAAAGTAGAATTAGTACTTCTTAAACTATTTCCCTATCAGTAAATTATCTATGGCTTCATTCGTTTGGAGTCATATTTTTTATTCTATTCAATGGTATAGTTAAACCTCATACATTACATTATCATTCCGAAATATAATTTTTTGGAATGATAATGTAATGTGTGCTTAATATTTATTGAATAAGGACTATATTGATATGGATATTAAAAAATACATAAGTTCTTGCATACCATATAATATTAAGTTGTGTAAGAATAAATCGGCGAATGAGGAAGGTGTTTTAAAAGCTTTTAAAAATTTTATAACGATGATTATATTGCTCTAGCATTAAGAAGGAACATTGATAATAAATTACATATTAATTTTAAAGTACTAACGCCAATTGTTGAGGAATTTTTTAGGGATTCAGCTGTTGGAAGAATTAAGGATGAAGATCTGGATAAGAAAATTAAAAGCCAAAGATAAAATAGCAAGTGCGACACTTTACGCAATAATTATATTTTTTATATTTGCATTATCAAGATATCTCACGACATTAAATAACATCAATATAGCTCGATGTTTATTATATAAATGGCGATAAAATTTTAAAAAACTTAATGTTTAATAACAAATGTGATATTATTTATAAGCATATAGTATTATATGTATTTTTAATAGTGTGTGGCAGAACTTATCATAAGTTTGAGATGACCACGCGATGAACACAAACACATAGGAGGTGTTGCATATGGCTGCTAAAAAGAAAGAGATTACTAGAATCGCTAAACTTGAATTAGTTGGAGGGAAAGCTAAACCCGGACCAGCTTTAGCATCAGTTGGGATTAACATGGGAGAATTCACTAAGCAATTTAATGATAAAACTAAAGATAGAATCGGACAAGTTGTTCCGGTTATCATTACTGCTTATAAGGATAAATCATTTAATTTTGTTTTAAAAACAACCCCAACAACAATTTTATTAAAGGAAGCTGCTGGTATTAAATCAGGAGCAAAAAATGCTTTAACACAAAACGTTGGAAAAATTTCTAAAGAAAAAGCTTTAGAAATTGCAAAATATAAATTAGTTGATATGAACGCATATGACGAAGAAGCTGCATTACGAATGATTGCAGGGACTGCAAAACAAATGGGTTTAGAAATAGAAGGCGTTGACCCGATGCCTAAATCAGGAAAGAAGGTTAAATAGTTATGGCAAAATTAACTAAAAAATTAACTAAAGCTTACGCAGCTTTTGATATTAATAAAATTTATCCTTTAGAAGAAGCAATTAAAATTGCACAAAAAAATTCAATTAGTAAGTTTGAAGGATCAATTGATGTTGCAATTAAGTTAAATCTTGATACAACAAAAGCTGAACAACAATTAAGAGGATCAATTTCTTTACCACATAGTACAGGAAAGAAAATTGTAATTTTAGCGTTAACAGATGATTTAACAGCTGCACAAGCAAAAGAATGTGGAGCAGATTATTATGGAGTTGATGAAAATATTCAAAAAATCCAAAAAGGATGAATGGACTTTGACTTAATTATCACATCTTCTAAAGTAATGCCAAAATTGGCTCGTTTAGGGAAAACATTAGGTCCAAGAGGATTAATGCCTAACCCTAAAACCGGAACTGTAACAAACGACATTGCTAAAACAGTTAAAGAATTTAAAAAGGGTCGTACAGAATATCGTACAGACACATATGGTAATATTCACATGGGTGTTGGTAAAGTTAAATCTAAACCGGCAGATATTGCTGATAACATTGAAGCTTTATTAGGTTTAATTAAATCTAAGCGGCCAACTACAGTTAAGGGAATATACATTCAAAACATAAGTGTTTCTCCGACAATGGGTCCTGGAATTAAAGTTCAAATTAATTAATTTCTAAGATAAATTATCTCACTATTACGTGAGATAATTTTTTTTAATGAAGTTTTCAAAAATTTACCTGTTTTTTTAAAAAACAAAATCTAATGATATCATTTATATATATGGTATTATTTATATAATAGTTAATATGATAGGGAGATAGTATGCCACAGTATTTAATTATTTTAATTGCCGTCGTATGCGTTCTCGCAATGGTTGCATTAATTTACATGTTTTTTGCCTTTCGTCGAATTAGTATCGTTGCTAAGAAAGTAGATTATTTAATTGAAGATTTAACGTATAAATCTGAAATTTTGACTCCGTCTGTTGATGCAATGATAAAATTATCAAGTTATGTTGACGTCTTAGAGGTTTTGCTGAAACAAAACTCCCAAGCATTAGTTGATTTAGCAAGTAACAACAAAGAACTTATTTTCAAACTAAGCAAACAATTACAAGATATAATGAAAGAAGATTAATTTATGGGATCAATCAAAAATACTTTATTATTGTTTGGTGGTTATGTTATTTATAAGGCTATAACAACAGATGATAAAGGTGAATTAAAAAAGGCAATAAAAATCAGGGTGGAAGAAATAAGACCTAAAATAATAGATTTAAGTAATGCTTTAAACGAATATGCTAATGCCAGCAATGACCTTCGTGAGGATGAAATTAGATTAGACGTTCAAAAAAGAATCGAAAGAACAAGATATGCTATTGACCATATCGACACTAAAAAAATAATAGATCAATCAACTGATGTAATTAGTAAAATTCAAGTTGAAATTGGTGAAATTGGTGAAAAAGTGAAGAATCGTATTGAAAGACAGGATCACAATAATGGTGTTGCTAATAAAACAAACACCAAAGATAATAATAAAATTAAAGAGGATATAACATGAAAAAAGTAGTAGTTATTGGTGGTGGAACTGGACTTTCCACTTTACTGAGAGGATTAAAAACAATAGATAATATTTCCCTTAGCGCTATTGTCACAGTGGCTGATAACGGAGGCTCAACTGGAAAAATTAGAAAAGAATATGCAATTCCTGCAGTTGGAGATTTACGACAAGTTATAGTTTCGATGTCAAAGGATGAAAATATCTTTAATGAATTAATGCAATATCGTTTTAAAACAAAAAAGGAAAATGTTGAATCATCACTAGGAGGCCATTCATTGGGTAATTTAATTATTACTGCACTAATTGATATGGAGGGGGATTTCTATAAGGGAATCGAAAGAATTAATGATATTTTTAATACAGTAGGTAAAATATTTCCCATAACAGATTATAGAAATTTACAATTAAGTGCAAAATATGTTGATAAAACAATTTGTTTGGGCGAAGAACATATACCCAATACTAGTAAAAAAATTGATTGTGTATATTATGAAAATACTACTTTAATCAAACCTAATCATCAAGCAATTGAGGCATTAGAGAATGCAGATTATATTATTTTAGGAATTGGTTCCCTATATACTTCTATTATTGCTAATTTAATTATTCCTGGCGTTAAAGAAGCAATAGTAAATAATAAAGATGCGCAATTAATATATGTTGCTAATGTCATGACGCAGCCTGGGGAAACAGATAATATGTCATTGCAGCAACACATTGGTGCAATTGATAAACATCTTGATGGCAATTGAATTGATCAAGTTGTAGTTAATACTTCAACTATTAGTCCTAATTTATTGAAAAAATATGAAGCTCAAAATGCGTATCCAGTTATAGTGGAGCAAAAATTAGAACGTGAAAAATATAAAATTATTGAAGCGAAATTAATTGATAGTAATAATAACGAATTATTACGGCATCATCCTAAAATGGTCCATGATGCATTTATTAAAATTTTAGTTTAAAGGAGAGACATATGAATATATTAGTTATTGGCGGAGCAGGTTATATTGGTTCAAATTTTGTAGAAATGGTTTTTAACACAACAAAAAACGAGATTGTAATTCTTGACGATTTATCAACGGGTTTCAAGGAATTAATACACCCTCGTGCAAAATTTTATTTAGGTAATCAAAATGACCCTAAAATTTTAAATAAAATTATGGCAGAGCAAAAAATAGATGTTGTAGCACATTTTGCAGCTAAAACAATTGTTCCAGAATCAGTTGCGCAACCAGCTAAATATTATTTAAACAGTGTTGGAGCTCTATCGCGCATTATTCAAGCAATGGTTGATAATGGTGTTAAGAATCTAATTTTCTCTTCTACAGCAGCTGTTTACGGGTTCCCTAAAACCATTCCCGTCACCGAGACGGATGATAAAAATCCATGCAATCCTTATGGGGCTTCTAAATTAGCTAGTGAATGATTAATTAAGAGTGCAATTGAAGCATATGGAATTAATGCTATCATTCTTAGATATTTTAATGTGGCAGGTGCTAGTGATTCAGGACTTTATGGTTCACGTGAAATGAAACCAACATTACTAATCCCCGTTATCAATAAATCTTTAATCGAAAAATTTCAGATGAAGGTTTTTGGAACTGATTATGAAAAGACCCGTGATGGCTCTTGCTTACGTGATTTTATTCATGTTGCAGATCTTGTAAAAGCGCATATCTTAGCTATAAATTGAATGGTTAAAAATAATGCTTCAAATGATTTTAATTTAGGTACAAGTAGTGGCTACACAGTTCTAGAAGTTTTAAAAGAAGTAAATAAAACATTAGATAAAAAAGTTGATTTTATTGTGGCTCCCCGCCGTATTGGTGATCCTGATCGATTAATTACTAAAAACGATAAAGCTAATGATATATTGCATTGGAAACCAACACATAGTTTGCAAGACATGATAAAATCAGATTATAACTTTAGAATTAAGCTATATAAATAAAGGTATTTTTTATGGTAAAAAAAGCATTCAAAATTAAGGATCAAGTTAATCTTTTGCAAAACAAGGGTTTAATTGTTGATGATAAATGTTGTCAATACTTATTGTATAACACATACTATTTTTTAATTAATGGTTATCGCGCACCATTTATAGATAATTATAAAAATTTTAATCCTGGAACTTCACTTGGAGATCTTAAAAATTTAATGTCTTTTGATAACGAATTAAGAAATTTAATGTTGCGTGTAACATTATTATTAGAGCATAGAATCAAATCTGTTTACGCTCATTTCTATTCAATTGATATTGGTATGTATAAATATTTAACCATGGAAGGTTACGATAAAAGTAATGCTAGTAATATTTATGAAAATGATGCTTTTAGTCAAGCAAAACATTGACCTTCACTGGATGCTGAAAAATATTATAATAAAAGAGTCGCTGATATTGTAAAATTGAATGGGAAAATAATTAATAAGCATATTTTAGATCACAAAGATTCGGTATTATCTTACCATATTAAAAAATACGGGCAGATTCCATTATTTATCACAATTAATCAAATTTCATTAAATTTATTTAGTGAGATGTTTCAATGAACAAATTATAAAACACAAGATAATGTTGCGAAACAATTTGCTTGTAGCACTAAACATTTTATGAATATGATAGAGCTAACAAGAAAGGTGCGTAATAAGGCTGCGCATTTCGAACGTTTATATACTTTTAAATCATCCGGTATTTTGCCTAACAAAGAATATAATTTAATGCAATATTTCAAGTCTACAAGCATTTTTTTTATGCGTGATGAGTATGATAATTATGTTAATGATTTATATGACTTATTTGAAAAATACATTGAAAATTATGATTCAAAGACTAAAAAATACATATATGCAATGATAGGTTTAAAAGATACAAAAAAGGAATTTGTAAAAAAAGCAGAACTTTTTTCACCAGATGAAATTTTATTTTGTAAAAATTTTAAAGTTAATAATGAGTAATTGCACCGTAATATTAGAATATTTTCTATATTTTTTTTAAAGTGGTTATAAGAAAAAAGGCAATATGATAAAATCTATACATAGAAGGAAGCAACTTATGAAACGAAATAAAATTTTAAGATTCGGAACTATTTTAGGATTAGCAGCGATTACCTTAACTATTCCGCTTATGATTACGAGTTGTAGTAGTATTTCAACGACGTTAAATGAAGACCAAGAAGCACAAGCTTTGACACGACCTAACCCAGTAAATATTGATGTACCAAAGAAAACAACAAAAATAACATTTAGTGCATCAAATACTACTAATGAATATGAATTAGCGAGCGAGCTTAAAATTTTAAAAGCAGCCATGGTGGCAAACCCTAGAATGATGTATGATTTGGAGATTGATTTTCAAGACTACGGTTTAGTTGATTTGAAAACGGGCAATAGATGCTTACCTAATGAATTATTTAGCTTGGGAAATCAATTGGACGGGTTACTTATAAAAGGCTTAAAATCAAATTATATTCTTCATCTTGATAAACGTTTTTGGAACTTCACTAAGTTGAGAACATTAGAAATTCTAGGAACTGAAAATGACGGTATTATTCATTGTGAACCCGGAGCATTGGATAATTTAGGATTTCTTAATACGCTTAATATTTATGCAAATAAAATTTCCAACATTGACAGCATTATAACTTCACATAGTAGTTCAGCTTTTTCTTTAGAAAATGTCGATATTGAAACTAACGATATTACTATGGATCATATACCAACATTTGTTTTCAACCTAACAAATTTAGTAGAACTTTCATTAGGTGCTAAAATTACCAAGGTGGATGATAGGATTTGTGATTTCAAATTTTTATGGTTATTGAATTTGTCTGGAAACGGATTTAGTAAACTTCCAGAAAAAAGCTTTCAATCAACATATT
>JAACJV010000027.1 GCA_021378535.1 Ureaplasma sp. Hg1
CTGTATCTCCTGAAGAAAAAGCCGGAACATCTTTTTTTAACTGGGGTTTATTGATTGAATCAATAATAGCACCTCTATTAATTTTCATTTCTGCCATTTAGTTTCCCTCCTTATTTAGTTTTAGGAACTCTTTAAATAAATCTGGTCGATTACTTTTTGTAATTTCAATTTGTTGTTTGTGACGGTATTCACCAATTTTCTTATGATCACCCGATAATAATACGCTAGGCACCTTGTGCCCGTCAAATTCAATTGGACGGGTATAAACTGGATAGTCCAATAAATTATTATTAAATGATTCATCAATTAAACTTGATTGGTTAATAACGCCATCGATTAATCTAACAATACTATCAGTCATTACCATTGTCGGTAACTCTCCTCCAGTTAAAACATAGTCTCCAATTGAATAGGTTTCATCAAGGTAATGCTCAAGGCGTTCATCGAACCCCTCGTAATGACCTGCGATAAATATGATATGATCACACTTACTTAATTCGTAGGCTTTTTTTTGGTTAAACATTTTTCCTTTAGGACTAGTCAATATGATTCTACTATCTTTAGTAGATAAATCCTTAATTGCGCTCACAATAGGTTGCAGTGATAATACCATTCCTGGTCCACCTCCGCATTGTGAATCATCAACTTTTTGATGATTATCGTGACTATATTTACGGAAATCAATAATTTCAATATCCACCCTTTTATCACGAATAGCTCGCTTTATAATTGATTCATTTAAGAATCCATCATAAGCGTGTCTAAACAAAGTTAAAATAGTAATTTTCACTTTGTTTATTTTTTAGCTGCTGGAGCTTTTTTTACTGCTGGTTTTTTAGCAGCTGTTGCTTTTTTTGCTGCTGGTTTTTTAGCCGCTGTTGCTTTAACTGTAGTTGCTTTTTTAGCTACTGTAGTTTTTGCTGTTGCTTTTTTTGCTGCTACTGGTTTTTTAGCTGCGGTCGCTTTTTTAGCTGCTGCAGTTTTTGCAGCAGCAGGTTTTTTAACTGTAGTTGTTTTAACTGTTGTTGTTTTAACTGTTGTTGTTTTAACTATTGTTGCTTTTTTTGCTGCTGGTTTTTTAGTAGCTGTTGCTTTAACTGTTGTTGCTTTTTTTGCTGCTGGTTTTTTAGTAGCTGTTGCTTTAACTGTTGTTGTTGTTTTTGCTGCTGTAGTTTTTGCAGTTGCAGTTTTTGCTGCTACTGGTTTTTTAGCTGCAGTTGCTTTTTTTGCTGCTACTAGTTTTGTTGCAGTTGTAGCAGTTTTTGTTGCAGTTGCTTTAACAGTTGTTGTTTTAGCTGATGCAGTTTTTGTTGCGGTTGCTTTAACAGTTGTTGTTTTAGCTGGTGCAGTTTTTGTTGCAGTTGCTTTAACAGTTGTTGTTTTAGCTGGTGCAGTTTTTGTTGCAGCTTTAGTTGTAGTTGCTTTTTTAGCACTTACTTTTTTAGCTGCAGGTTTTTTAGCAGTTGAAGCTTTTTTAGCTGATGGATTTTTAGCATTTCTAGCTGCCTTTTCCTTTTTAGCTGCATCTTTTAATTCTGCAAATTTTTTCCATAAGCCTTCATTACTTAGGATATTTCTTACTGTGTCAGTAGGTTGCGCTCCCATATTCAATTGTTTCATAATCAATTCTTCTTTAAGAACTATTTTCCCTGTTAAAGGATCGTAGTTTCCCAATAATTCGATATATGCTCCATTTGCTTTTGTTCGAGCGTCCATAGCCACGATTCGATAGAACGGTCTTTTATGTCTTCCCACTCTAGTTAGTCTAATTTTTACCAATATATTCACCTCTTGTTTTTTTAAACACCTAATAAGTATACATAATAAAAAAAAGATGTCAAGGTTTTTTACTTGACACCTCAAAAAGAAATTTAACAATCATTTTCTATTCTACTCATTCTATATCAAATATTGTATGAGTATAGAATATAGGGAACTGTATTTATTTTCGTTCTAAATTCAACATTTTGATTGAATAAATCATTAATTCACAACTCTTTGCTCCAGCGTCTGAAACACCTAAAGTTCTTTCCCCTAAATAAGATGCGCGACCTTTTGTTGCAATCATATTTTTAGTTTCATCGGAACGTTTTATAGCTAATATATGCATTGCCTCTAGAATTTCATTAGTATTTTTATTTGTTTTAGCCAATTCAACATAAAGATCGGCAACAGGAATTAATACATCTAACATTGTTTTTTCGCCAACTTTTGTCTTAGCTCGGCTTGCCATTGTGTTTACCCCTATTTGAAAAGCTTTACTAATTGATTGGTGGTTAACATCACAATTAATCATTGACTTCCCCATACCAACAAGAAAAGTAGCTCATAAAATTCCAGAAGTTCCGCCAACTTTAGTCATAAAAATTTGTCCGCATAAAATCAGGATCTTATCAAGAGTTTTATTATCAAACTGTTCCTTTACTTTATTAATTTCTTGGATGCCTCGATACAAGTTGCTACCATAATCACCGTCTCCGCCTTTTTTGTCTAAGTCGTTTAGTAAATCCCTATTTAATAAAATTGTTTTATCAATAGAATTTAAAATATCTTTATTCATTTTGTCTCCTTAAATATTTTTTATTTAATAAATATTACTCCTAATTATAATCTAAAATTATAAATTTAGATATGCAAATTGTCGCATATAATCGTGTTATTAATATTTAAAGATTGTGTGCTTAGAAAAAGAATAAAATAGAATTATAAATGAGATAAATCGAATATGGCTAATATAGAAAAGTATGAAAATAATAGTGAGGCAATAAATAAGCATATGTCATACATTGATAATTACTTTCTTTAAAAAGTTAACTATCCAAAATTTTTAATTCATGATGTGGAAAAGTTATCGCAGAAGGTTGACAAAACTTCTGACTTCTACCTAAGTATTGATAAATAAACGTTGTCCAAATTCTTATATCAAGATTTTTAAAATATTTAAGTTTTAATGGTTAGGATAATACTTATGATGAAAATACGGTATGCAAATTGCTAGCGCTACTCCTGTTGTTGAAAAAATTGCAAAAATCCATGATGAAAGGGAAAATGTAATAATTCCAGTAGCTAATTGCCCTGTGTTTGCTCCGTCTGCCATTCTTGCGCCAAAACCAGCTAAAAAACCACCTAAAGCCGCTATGGCATATCCAATGTAAATTCTGTTATCTTTAAAATTAGATCAATCACTAATAAACTTAAGACGCCCTGACGAAAGCATAAAAAATAATCCGCCGACAACTAAACCTACATTTCTTCACATTGTTTCATCGTTCAAAATTGCCATACCATTAATAGCTGGCCCATCTAAACCATCAATGCTTGGATCGACACTAAACATTCAATCAAATATTCTAACGAACGAAAGACTTCCTCCTCAACCTTTACCATTTATTAATATACAAATTAATAACAAAAAAATAAAAACAACTGCGCCGGCTCAATAACTTAATTTACTTGCAAAAACCCTGAAATAAAAATATCTAAATTTTGTACTATTGGGTGTAACAATTTTATTATCTTCTTGCTTAAAGCCATTTTCAATTAATCATTTGTAGTAATTATCAGGTGTTTCATTCATTTTGATAATTAAATTATTTTGTTTTCAATTATTTTTACTCTTGATTTTATGCGTAACTAAATTAACTATTACGCCAATTGCTAGAAGTAAGCATATAGTTAATAAAAGAGCTACAAAAATACTCCATACTTTTAAGGTTTCGCTGCCCGGTGGCACAGTAGTTGTGTTGCCTAAATATGATGGGAGTGAATAGATATTATCGCCCGTTCCTAACTTATCCAATAATACACTTTGAGTCATTTGTCCAGGCCCTGCTCCTAACAAGAAAAAAACAAGAATAATACCTGTTCTAATCCCTCCACTAGATAAATTTGCTAAACTACTAGAAGCGGATGATCCAGCTAGAACCATACCTACCCCAAATATCAGAGCACCCAAGATGGTTCCTAATCCTATTGGACGAGCACCTTGAGTTATAGATTTAATAAAATTTGCTTCTCCTGCAGATGCAATTATAGCGACAAATATGGCTGTCACTCCAAACATAATTAGTACAGCATAGGCTAAATTTGGATTACCTTTCGCTGTTTTAATCGTAGCACCGGAAAAACCAAAGAAACATCGCTGCATAATATATCCGATGAATAATCCAAGAACACCGTTCATTATAATATTACTCATTACGCCAGTAACATATGTGTCTACCATTACCATAATAATTAAAAAAACAAATACTAATATTATCCCGCTTATGGGTTTGATATATGGATTTATTTGTCTAGTTGTAATTACTCAATCAGTATTATATTTCTTTGACATTAGCAAAATCTCGGTAAGTAGCATAATGACTGTATCCGCCACCTAAATTAACTACATTTTTAATATCGTAAGCTTTTGGTAATTGGCAAACATTATACGATCGTGCCCCAGTTTGACAATATATAAAATATTTCTTATTTTTATCAAATTCGCCTAAATTAGTTTTTAAATTTAATCAGGCTATTAGTCTAGCTCCCGATATAATTCCTCCCTCTAATTCCTTAGCTTTTCTTGCATCAATAAAAATATATCCTTGTTTTTGATAATTTTCAACTTCACTAATAAAAATTGTAGTTAATAATCCATCAGCTTGATGTTTAACAATTCGTGCACTCATAATGGTGGCATCAAAAGATGTATCTACTGTTGGTGAATATGCCACCATAAAATTTTCACAATAAGTTAAAAATTTGTACAATAAAGCACAATTAGAATATGAAGCATAACTACTTTTCGCAAAAATGGTTATGCTTGCTTTTTCATTCAATCTTCTAATTCTAGTAGCAGCACCAGCTCCTCCTGCTCCACCACCAATAATAACTACTTTCACTGCCATTCTCCTTATATTAATATTCAACTATATATTTGTAATTAATATCTATTTATAATATTATATATTAAAATGATTTTTATTAATCGTTACATCTAAATAAATATGGGTTTTATGATTGTTAATAATACTTAATATCTTAAATATTATTAATTAGCTAGTCGCATAGTCAATAAAAAAACACTTTTTAAGACAAATAATTCGGCCTTAAAAAGTGTTTTTTATATGTTAAAATAGAAATTTTAATAATTGATAAATCGAGAAAATAAGTTTATTTAAAAAGAGTATACTAATAAATTATGCAAAAGTTCTTATCTACGTCTTTTAGGCGCAGATTTCTTTGTACTGTTTCTTGTAGATACATTAACTCTACCACCTCTACCACCTCTACCACTTGAAGGATGAGATTTTTTTTGTAAATTCTTTTTCTTATAAAGAATAACACTAGTGGTTATGATAACTATCAATAAGACAACAATACCAACAGTAACACCAATAATAATTGGTTCTGTTACTTTTTTAAAATATGTTGCAAAACTTGTGTATTGTTTTGAATATTTATATAAAACATCACCGTTATTATCCTTCACTTCAATTTTCACAGTTAAATTTCCATTATCATCATCGGTTATTTTTGACATTTCGACATTTTTAGATGGTAAACCAACAGGCTTGATTAGAGTTTTTAAATCTGAATCTGTTAATTGGCTTGGCATTTTATTACTCAAATGTTTTGGAGCTTCTTTACCATCCTTAAATTCAACACCATGGATTAAAGAAAATTTTTGATTAGTTGTATCATATTGAGTTACCATTCCATTGGAATCATAAATTGCCATTTTTGTTTTAGCATCATCAGCCCACGAAAACCCCTTAATGGTTTGCTTAGTATCAAATAAGTGATATCCGTCTTCTAGTTGATCTGTTAAAGCCACTAAATTAATAAACTTAGGATCTTTTGGATTGAAATTAGGACCTTGCGTCGTAATGTAATTGTTATTAGGATAACACTCAAATGAATTTTTACCGTCTGCAGCCACATCTTGTTCAATAATATTTTTGGTATTAGTTTTTTCTATTATAAAATTCTTGGCATTTGCCTTAGATCATGTACTAGCCTTGTAATCAAATGTATAACTCCCAATTAAAGACGTACCCGGTATATTAGGGTTAAGTCTACTAAAAGCGGCATTCATAAAATTAATATTTACTGAATTAATATCTTTTGCTTGCATCGAAATAGTATCAGTTGATATTAACACGTTATAAGTATCAGTACAATAATTGGAAGCAATTCATATATTGTTTCATTTGTCTGTTGTAGCTGTTGCTCTATCAGGCTTAATTTCACCAGTTGAAGCGTCCAAGGTAAAATTAAATTTCGATACGAAGACCGCAGTGTAATCACCGTCTTGATAACTATAACCACGTGATAACATTATTAATTGATATTTATTGCTACCAAGATTAATGACCTTAGCATCAAGGAGTCGCTTTTTATTAGTTATTTTTGTGCTACTCGCTGGGAATTTCATAAAATTATCTAAGTTTAAATTAAGCGTTGTTATTTTAGTGACATCAACAATTGAGGGGTTGATTGAAAAATATTGAAAAACTGGCATTGTGTCTCCCCCACCATCGCTAGTATCAAAAGATGAATAAAAACCAAGGATTTTATCTTTGCTTTCATCTGCCCCTGGAACAACTTCAATGTTAAATGAATCTGGTTGGTACCGATTGTTATGTCTATCAACATGACCTGGTGGTGGTGTAAATGGCGTTGGATCTCTTAAATCAGCCATATGGATCATTGTATTGTTTTTATAATCTCATTTATAAATAGCGCCCTCGACGTTACCCTTAATTTTAGGGTCACTAAAAAGGGCTGAGATATATAAATAACTACCTTGACTAGAAGCGGCCACATCACGGATTAATTCAAAGTTAGTGAAACCCGACGGGGGAGTTAATACTGACGAATTAAAGGATCTGACAATATTATATGAATTATCATAAACAATTAAACCACCGTTAGTATTGTTGGTTACGTTATAAACGTGCTCTTCTGGGCCGACTAAAAAAGGCATCATACTTCGCATGTGATTAAATAGGGGTTGATCTTTTGTATTACCGCTATTAAATTCTGTAGTAACTTTTTTAGTGGCACCTGATTGCATCGTGTTGTCAGCATCACCTATATCGATAACACTATTAGCATTATTAGTCGTTGCTGTTTTATCGTTAATTACTATTGGGCTTCTTGGTATCGCCACAGCAAGCAAAGTACAGCTAAGTAGTAACAAAGATGATGTTGATATTGCTATATTAATTTTTTTCATTTTTATATTTTCCCTAAGGTATGTGTATTATAATACTATGTATTTAAACCTAATAATATTATAACTTGTAAAAAAAATAAATATTACAAAAACATTACATTCCATGTGTAATTATAATTAATTTCTTAATGAAACATATATTTATTTCATAATTTTTTCAATATCTATGCGCTGAGTCACATCGTTAGGAATAAATTTAACATTTTCAGCACAATAACTTGATTTTTGTTTTCTAGATTTAGAACCCCATCCTGTATCTTTACCACTACGAATGTTTTGATATTTAATATGAAAAACCACAAGTGTCATAATTCCGATGAAAAAGTTTGCTACCATAATTGGTGCATCTCCTAAATAAACGATGACACCAGCGTTATCTGCAACAGCTGTTGAAATTAACATGCTGCCGTAAATAACTCAAAAGATTGCAGCTAAGGTTATAATAAGAAACATAAGAATTGAAACCCCTTGTGTTTCTTTTGTTTTAAGCGTTTGAATTGTTTGTGGCATATAGCCCACCATAGTTAAAATGCTAGCTAAATAACCAATAACTAAAATTGTTATATACATTTATTGCTCCTTATATTATATATTATTTGAATAGTACCTAAAAATACTTGTCATTATATTAAACCATAATAAAATGAAAAAACCAAATCACCCTAAAAAAAATATTCTAACCCCGAGGTTAGAATATTAAATTAATTCTTTATAATTTTATCAATGTCAATACGCTGTGTTGAATCGTTAGGGATAAAAGTTACTGGAATGTATTGCTTTGACACCTTGTGATAGTCATTGTTTTTATATAATAAGAAACGCTTAAACTTTGGATCAAAATCAAAATTTTCATTAATGTAATCAATTACATCTTGATGTTCAACATTAGGTAATTTATGACATATTATTCATCCTTTTTTAGTGATGTATTGTTCATAACCTAAAGCTCTAAAAGCTTGTAATAATTTTGTCTTATGAGCTGTTCCATAATTAACTTCTGCATTTCTTCTTCCCGATACATATAAACCTAGCGTGAAGAATATTGCAGACATTAATAAGAGAATTCCAAATCTTTCAAGAATAAATTGATTATCCATTCAATTGCTTCCTGAAGTCCCGATTCCATAAATAATGGCACTTTGGCCCTGAATGGAATAGGTATAAGGAGCAATGTGCCCGATGACACCAAAGAATGGGTCTTGCATAGATGGTGGGAATGTTCCTCACCCACTGGAAAGATTAATAATCAAATAAAGCACACAGAAGAACTTACCGATAGTCTCGTCACTAAAGGAGAACCAGAGCGCCTGTTCGATTATGACAAACGTCCAGGCCGTGACGAGCATTCATAAGAATTGTAATCCAAAGACAGGGCCAATTGCAAATCATCCTAGCATGCCAACGGTAACCATTAGAATGGTACATTGAACAGTTGCAGTTAATAACATTATGGCTGTTTTTGAAAGGTATCATTGAATTGCACTTGCTGCTTTATCACGCTTTTCACGATCATAAACAAAACTTTGCATTAAAACTCCTACCCATAAACCAATACATAAGAAGAATTGACCTAAGCCGATTCCATATGGGTTATTTTCACTACCTTGAATATTGGTTGTGAAAATATCTTTATTCAAGAATCCATCATAACTTGAGCCGCTATGTCCTAAGACATTTGCAAACCCGGTGATGTTTGTATTCATATTATGTAATAACGATGGATTTTTCTTTGTTGGATCGGTCGTTCTAATTGCTACATAATTTTTAGCGGTGTTATCTTTATGATACTGCTGTTTGTTATTGTTTGTTTCACCCAATATACTAACTACACCTTGTTGTTGAAAGAAACTAGTTTCTTTTTTATCTTTATCTCCGCCGTTTGTTTTATAATTCAACCAAGTTGTCACTAATTCTTCTGGATATGTTGGAACGGTTTTAATACCCACACTCAAATCAATAGAAGTATTATCTGTTGAATTTATCAAACTATCATCTTGCTCTATAATTGAAGCCAGGACACTAGGTCGAGTTAATAAAGCAACAGTGGTTGGACCCTTTAATTTATACGAAAGTTGATTCTCCGCTTTGCTTGTTGCATAATCATTTGGATTAATTAATCATGGTTGCAAATTTGTAGATGTAATAATTTTATTAATACCCATTGTTATAGCTGGTTTAATAACTGGATTATTTAATAAACTAGTGAAAAAATCTGATAAGTCATTAACAACACCCTTATGCGTGGTTCCCGCTGTTGACAAATCACCTTCAAACGATTTTGAGGCTTCGATTAATTTTGCCTCTGCCGGCTTGTTTTGTCTAATTGCCTCTTTTCTTAATTTTTCTTTAAGATCATAGTTTTTAATTACATAGTATTTATCTTTACCAGCAGTGAATTCCATATTGGGATCGCTAGCTGTAGTTTTTATTCCGTTAGCCGTTCAAGTTGTTACAGGTTTATAAGCTTCACCACTTAGAGTTTGATTAATTTGTTCGTCTGCTATACTTACTACTGTTTCCAATAATATTTGTGGAACTGAATCCACTAGCATACTACTTTTAAACTCATTAAAGATATACATGAATTGTCCGTAAAGGAAATTCTTTTTATATGTAGACCACATATTTATAGGCGATTTAGTCATCTGGTCAATAAAATATTTTGGCGATTTTATAGGGACGATGGTTTTCGGCATATCGTAGTTAAAAACACTGGATTCTAAAGCGCCTAATATGTTTTGGGTAAAACTATGGGGAATTTGAATTTGCATTCAGCTTGAATCATCATTAGTTTTTCATTCGCCATTAGGATTACCGTCTTGATCGGTTTCAAGTGTTGCCATATCTTCAGCTGCTTGACCATCAACATATGTAATATTTGATAATGTAATTTCATCATTAACTTTCATTGAAAGCTTTTTAGTGTCTTTATTATACTTAATGCCATCAACATTGCCTGTTTCTCAAGTATTCATTAAATCATTAATAATACTAATATCGATTGCATCTAAATAACCACTATTCGGTTTGACACCTAAATTCTTAACATATAAGATATTTCCACCAATTGTGGTTAATCGAGTAACAGAACCTAATGTTCCTTGAGAATTAGCTAAAGCATTGTTTAAATCTTCTGCATTAAAATTATTTTTAGGATTATTATCAACATTAGATTTAAAATTATTAACTACTACTGGAGTTGTTTCGCCTATAAATGTATATGAAGCAACTCCGCCGAAACCTATTTGATTTTTACCTGCTTTATCTTTGTTATGGAAGGTAATCATAACTTGACTTTGATCTTGATTAACAATCGCCATTGGAGCTGCACCGATTTGTGGAATCGGGTTTCAAAATGCTCAAATACAAATGAATCCGTATAAGAAAGGTACAAAACATATTGCAACCGTTTTGATAAGTCGTTTCTTTGTAGACCAAATTCGGTCAGCAAATTCAACCTTAAAGGCATGTCATCATTTAGATACGCTATTTTCTTTTTTAGCCATACATACCTCCTTGTTTGAATATGCAAATGAAATCTTATTTATTATAAACTTTTATTCAAAAAAAACAAGTAATTTATTTTAATACAGTATTATTATTAACTAAAAAAAATAATAAATGTATCTATTTAATAGAAATTACTAATACTATATTTATATAAGAATTAAATAAAAGTAACGACCATCATAAATTAACTAACTAAATATTATCATAAATTAAATATTATTTGGAAAAGTAACTTATTGTGTCACTATAAATTTTTAATTACTTCTAAAAATTGACTTATCTAATTTACAAAAAATCAATTGTATCTTAATCAATAATCATTATTTTGTTTCTAAAATTAGGATACCAATTTTTAATTTTTTTGTTTTTTCTTCTTTTTAAATGGAGTGTCATCTTTATCAATAGCTTTGCTATCAATATAGTGATTCATAGCTTTAATATCTGTTGATTGTTTTTTTTCAAATTCTTCTGCTTGAATTAAGGGGAACGCATTTAGAAAGTGACCAATAATATATAATGTTTGCGTTTGGAGCACTAGAGCTTTAAAAACATTTTTCTTTATATGATCTACAAATCAAAAACTTTTTAATTTTCCAAAGCTACCATATTTAGATTTTACCATGATTAATATTCGACCTTGAAATTTATAAAAGGCAATATGTTTAATTGTTTTTTCACCTAATAATTTAGTTAAAGTTTCCTGTGCCAGTGGGGTTAGTAGCATTCTTGTTCCGATAGGGTCATTGGTATATAATTTAAATTCTTTATGAAATTTATCATTTTCCAAATCTGCTTCTAATAATCCTTCCTTAAATGGTGACGCTCTATGAGTAATGCTTAAATTGCAATCTCACAAGACATTAGTATTAACCTCCAACAAAACATATTGATCATGACGGGTTTGTTTATGGCAACCATTCCTATCACAAACTATCCGATAAACTTCTAGTTTTAATGAAATAGCATCAAAGGGGTTATTGTTAATCATCCCGCCAAAAACATTATCGTATTCTAATGTTTTTTCATAATATCAGCCATTATATCACCCTGTATCGTGGATCCAACGAATACATTGTCCTTCGTTCAAGGTGTCGTTTAATTTTGTTTCATCGAGACTAATTCATTGTAAACTTTCCTGCTGATTAAAAAGTAACTTTAACACTTCTTTGGTACTAATATTTTTACAAATTTTTTTAGTTAAACGACGATTTATAATTATGCTCCAAATAACAAAACCATAACTTATTAATCCTAAAAGAATAAGGATGACACACAAAGCAATCATTCCTGAATTTGTTAAAAAAGCAATCGTTGTAAAACCACCAACTAATAAAATAAGCCCTAAAATAGATATGGTAATTAGCAACCAACTAGATAAACAAAACAAACGAGTTTTTGAAATATTTTCAAATACATGATTATTAAAATGTTGATTAATGTAATTTTCAACAACTGAACTTACATTTTTTTCAATTTCTTCAAAGGGTATATAATCAACAAATTTATCCATAATCACTCCTTCTTTAAGTATTTATATTTTAACTTAAAAAATCAATTAATCATTTTATATCTAAATAAATAATATCCTTTTTATGGCTCACTCTATTTTATTATAATGAAGGTTACACGGACTTATATAAAGACTATCAAATGAAGTTTAACATTACGTTTAATATTAATTAAGATAGTAATATCTTCATCAATATATATTAAAATCAAGCTCTTAAATAAATTCTATTATTTTTTAGTAATGCCACTAAACGGTTAATTAATTAGTTACTATTTAATAAAAATATAACGAATTATTATTTTTTAAAAATGTAATTTAATGTAGTATAATAATAAATCGTTCTACAGAATAAGACTAAAACTAAATTAAATATCTCATTTATACCATGTGTGGAAAGAAGGTTAAAGAATGAAAAAGAGCAAATTTTTAAATTACACTTTATTTACAGCTATATTTTTAGCATTCCCATTAACGCTTCCATCAATAATAGTTGAAGCAAACAATAACCATAATACTAGTTTAGCAACACAAGTAGCAACAAGCCCTCAACTTTTAGGGGACCAAAGCATGGTTATTAATGGCCCTGATTCTGGTTTTACCGTTACTGTTCATACTGATGCTTTACTAACTTTAACACCAGAAACAATACCTGTTAGTTTAGTTAAAATTTTCATAAATGATGGAAATGAATTTTTCAGTTATTCAAATTCAACAGGGAATAATTCTAAAGGCAAGGAATTAGCTACAGTAAAACAAGTTGATAAATCTGGCCGCGTTCAAGTTCAATTTTTTAGTACTGATTTGTATACGGGTTCATATTCAAACAATAAGCAGTATTGATTCACCACTAGTGTAGATTCTTCTGAGCCATTGTATAAATCTAATACTACATCATTGCAAATTTTACCATCTAACGTCACGATTTCTAATTATAAAAAATATGTAAATCTAATTGATCCTCAGGGTAGCTTTATTAGTGTTACAGGTTTTAATTGAAAAGATGATAATGGTACATTACAAATTATTGGAACTTGTTATGATACAACATACCATGGTAAAGATGCTGTTGTGGGTGATTTTCAAACAGATTGAATAAGTGGTTTCGCTTCAAATACAGCTCTTCCAGTTATCACGTTCAATAGTACAAATATCCAACATACAACAGAAAATGAATTTGCATCAAAATTTATTTTAAACGACCCACTAGCAACAATCAATAACACAGCAAACTTAATGACTATATCTAATATTGGAGTTAACTTAATTAAAGATATAAGTTATGCTAGTGAAAAAGTTACATTAACGTATTACTCCACCTCATGAAGTGGAAGTCCGGTTTCTTTTGCTACAGAGATTGTTAGAGGGTTTGCTACACCTACACCTACTCCTAAAATTAGTGTTGATCAATCAAAAATAACTCAAATATTTGAAAGTGATTTTTCAAGTAAAATTATTGATAGCGATCCGATCACAACACTTAGTAATCTAACTGGTTATGTTACCATTAGTGGTATTGAAGCAAAAAAAATAACTAATATTACTTATTCTAATGGTTCTTTTAAAGTGTTTTATCCAATAAGTGAATGAAGTGGAAGTTCAATAATTTCAGTTGGTAAGTCAATCTCTGGTTTTAAAACTAAATCAATTAAACCAACGTTTACTGTTAAGAGTGCTGCAAGTCAAATATTGCCTTCAGATGTTAGCACTTCCAACTACCTAGATTATTTAAATGTTGTTGATTCAAGCAATGCTTTAATTGATAGTGACATTCATTTTGATGATGATAATGTAAACGGAACATTAACTGTTAGTGGCACATATTATTCAACTAGCATTCACAATGCTGCTGCTAAAACAAGTAATTATTCATATATCCTTAAAGGTTTTTTTTCATCAGACATAAAACCGTCATTTAGTAGCACTAGTAGTGTTTATCAAATATTACCATCTGAAATAAATAATGCTAACTATTCAAAATATATAGTAGTTGATAATTCATCCGCTTCTTTAATACTAAAAGACATTAAATATAAGGCAAGTAAGGATGAAGGGACGTTGCTCATTAGCGGAACTTATTACACTACAAGTGCTCACTATGATAAATCGCCAAAAGCAAACTATTCTTATAACCTTGAAGGCTTCGCTCAATCAGCAAAAGCACCAACATTTACTCTTAATAGCGAAGGTAAAAAGAAACTTCCATCAGAAATAAAGCCAGAGGAATATACAACATATTTTGATGTCACTGATGAAGATAATTCATTAATTCCAAATAGTGTTAGATTTGTTAGCGCAAATGATAACAAAGGAGAATTAACAATAACTGCCAAATACTATACTACTACCTATCATGGTGCGAACGCTCCAACATCAGTGTATAACCCAGGGCCAATTAATGGTTTTGTCTTTAATGGTAACGAACATAGCGTTTACTTTTACTTAATTATCGTTTTATTTGTATTTATTATTTTATTATTAATAGCACTAATTGTCTGAACAATATTAAAAAAACGCAAGAAAAAAACTAGATTAATCAGGACTAACCATGTAACTAAAAGTGGTAGCATCCTTACTCACTCACCCCAAGTAAATAACGATATAACACCTAAAAGAAATTCAAGAGCAAACCAAATGACCAGTAACCAAAATTTAGCTAATCGTTCAAATCAAAATAAGTCACCTAGAACGGGTATCAATGAAAACAAATTAAGTAGAAATGTTAGGGATAAAAAAACAACCAATATTCGAAAAAACCCAAGAGTTACATCTAATCAAAATGGATCTCGAAATGCTAATAACTTATCTTCTAGAAATACAACTTTAAACAGAAGTGTAAGAACAAACCGAATAAATAAAAAAACAGCAGGAAATACTGTAACAAATAATCAACAGATTTCCCGTCAAAATGCTAGTAGCCAAGCGAACAGGAATAAAATGGTAGAGGAAATCTTAGAAAAATTCACTCAGACACCGGACACAAAAAAATCAAGTTAAAATAAATTTAAGAGCCATTTAATTAGATCTATAAAGATTTCTAATTTAAAGATTCTTAATTAAATTATTTCATATTTGGGGACACTATTATTTAAAAACATTAGAGACATTTTATATCGTTGAATTTGTACGAACTGCTATTAAACTATAAAAAGATTACCTTTATGAGAATTGGGGCAATCCTTTTGTTGTTGATAACAATACGTGATTAATTTTCAATAATTCACTTAGTTGCCCAAGTTAAATATCAAATAAACTTATATTGAAGCGGTGTTCTTATTTTATAACTTTGTGCCTGCTTTTGATTTCGCTCTTTGCTTTTGTTTTTTTAATCTGCTCTGTTCCTTGATATAATCAGCCTTAATAAGGGTAAGCGATTTGCGTGATGTCATTCTTTCATAATCGGTTGCCCGGTAAGATATCAAGATCGCTTTTTTAATTATAATATTCTCGTATATTAATTCATTCCTAAACATTCCACTAGCATTAGTTGTTTTAATAATATTTAGTGATTCTGCTATTTTCAAATGGTGCTTTGCTATATTTATGTTTGCCAATTTATTAAATTTAATATAGTCTATAACCCTGAATTTAATAGTTTGCGATAAGAAGTTTGCCAACTTTTTTTTATTAATTATAGTTAAATTAGTAACACTAAGAGAATTATTGATTAATTGAATCGCTTCTTGTAAATCAAAAACAAAATGTTTTAAATTGAATAGTGTTTTGATATTTATGTCTACTCAATTTTCAACCATTATAATTTCATTTTTAATATTTGTTTTATTTATCTCTTTTACTAAATTAGACATCACACTTATATCGTCTGTTATTTTTGTTTGGAACAAACTAAAATTTTTATAATATAGATCACGGTTTGAATCTATATAAGTAGAAATATCTATTGCAAATTCTAAATTATAAGTTTTTCTCAAGTACAAAAGAACTAAAGCACGGCCCGTTCTGCCGTTGCCATCTTCAAAGGGGTGAATGGTTTCGAATAGCATATGAATATAAGCCTGTTTTATTAATGGGTGAACCTTCATATCACTATCGTTATATAATTCGCATATCTTATTTAAACCTTCGATTATTTTATCATAATAAGTCGGAGGTTCTCAATCCCCCACATAGACATCTAGTTTTCTTATTTTTGATGGAGTATCATTAATTAAACAACTATGAATATTTAAAATTTTATCTACTGATAATTTATTCATGGGTTCGTTTCATAATTTTATTATTCCATCAAAATAGTATTTAATTTTATTGTCCTTGTATGTCATGGTTGCATCTTCAACACTGGGATTAATTTGTTCGATAGTTGAAGAATAATATGCCTCATTATATAAAAGCAGATGTGTTAGGTTACCAAATATTTCCTTAGGATTTCTAAGTTCTAATATCACGTCTTGTGTTTCCATCAATAATTTATCAAATTTAGATAATTTATTTGTTAGTTTGGTATTTGTTATAGCATTAAAATTGAAATCTAATTGCATATCTATATCATTAACATAGCAATTAGGATAGCCATCAATTGCTACTTTCTTATTAATAAGTTTCTTATATATCATACTAATTACTCCTATAAATAAATTATATCAAATAATGTAGTTAACGGGACATAATCTACTTAATATAATGTAGTTAACGGGACATTAATAGTTTAATTCGATGTAGTTAACGGGACATTAATAGATAATTATGTTACGTTTGAAACTTTATCAAATTAATATTTACACTTTTTTAAGCGGTAAAATAACATTAATATCATTGCTCGTCGTATTAATGACGTTCTTTACACTTGCAAGATTATTAGAAAATTGATCTGACATATCTAAGTTGGCTTGATTACCATCTCATTCACCGGCCATTTCTCAAACTAAAATTCCGCCCAGATCTTGTTGCTTAACAAAGTTTATTTTATTGGTTACCGATCAAGGTGTATCTGTGCTTCAAATAATACCTTTCGCTTTATTATAATATCAACTAGTTTGTGTTACGTAATTCTTAACCAATTGTCAACCTGGTTCATTTTTAGTTTGATCTATGATCCATGCATATGACCCAAATTGTTGACCTCAATCACCGGTTGCAATTCCTTTTTGTTTCATCATATAACCTGGAATCTCCTTAATTGGAGAATCTAAATTTGGTGTTACTTTTCAACCTCTCCCATAAAAAGCGGCTCCAATAGTTATTTGATTAGACGGTACTCCCATTGCCTCCAATTGCTTCATCGAGTCATTACCGCTATACGGTTTTTGATTTATATTGTCGGGGTAAAAAGCATTAATTTGCGCTCACACATTTGGTGCATAATAATTTTGGTTAATGTGATAAGTTACAGGACTTCCATCTGGTTTTTTAGTTTGCATTGAAGTTTGATGATTTCTACAAGCCGCTTGGACAAGTGGATAATCAGCATATAACATTGCTTGTTCACCAAAATAAGGCGAAGAAGCAACATGCATGTCGTATGTCATTACATGGAAATAATCGATGTATTTCATCAAATTAGCACCATCGATCCCTTGACTAATTGTTCCTGGATTATCCGTCATTGCTAAAGTTATTTTGGTGTTTTTTACATCAGGATCTACATTGGTATTAAAAGCTGCACGTAATTCCTTCATAAAAGTCACTAGGTTTGCCTTGTCTCCTCCATAAGGGTATTCTCAATCAATATCAACACTATCAAAACCATTCGCTTCAACAATATGAACAATATCATTAATTAAAGTTTTAGTTCGTGTCGGATCTGCCATGATGCCTCCAAAATTATAACTTTGTGTGGCACCGCCAATAGAAATTCCAGTTGTTGCTCCAGTATAACTTTTAATTGCCCTTAACTGTCCTACCATTCCTCCATTATAGGTAGTTTGTGAAACCTGTTGACTCTGTCTCATAAATGATTGCATTCCGGGATGAAATGTTTTGCCACTAACTACTTGGGGACGATATTCACTTCCTGGCACTGGTTGAGCTAATCCGGTTGAACCAAAATCGGAGTTCACATCTCATCATTGTAGATTACCACTAGTTGTGGTAACCATAAAGGCTAAAATATAATCGTTATAATTGTTGTGATGTTCTATATCCATATCTGATAAATTAAAACTATGTCGGCCGCTATAGATTGATGTATCAGTAATGTAACCAGATGCTGCATAATAAGATTTTCCATTAGTTTTAAAATTACTTATAGTTGTATTAAAGTAATAACTAGGAGCTTTATAATAAATTTCATCACCTGGTGCACAATTGGTTGGCGGTATTCTTGTTACTAGTTGATTAAAGACGACAGATAACACTAAAAATCCACCTTCATCGTTAGGACTAACAACTAATTTTTTTACATATGTAGCTGGGTTTAGTTTGTTACCGTTATCATCAACGATATTAACAATATGGTCATAAATATAGGCATCAGTTACTTGACTTGGCATTTGATTCTTATCGATTTTTGCATCGCTTAAATATTTTAAATGAGGTGTAACTTGAACTGTTGGTATTAAAGTGAAGGGAATTGATCATTGTTTTTGCTCAGCACTTGT
>JAACJV010000028.1 GCA_021378535.1 Ureaplasma sp. Hg1
CTTATATAATTTAAACGCATACGAAATTACTCGAACAATAAGATTATATGTTGAACAGATTTATGGAACTAATAATAAATTTAAGGTTATCGGCGATGGTGCTAACAACATTACATTGATAGCTAAGTTATTAAATTATGAAGATTTATTGTTAGCTTTCATTACATCACTTACGTTCGTAATGGATTTGGCAAGAAAAGAGTTTCGATGTTTAAAAAATTAATATTATCTAATTTAACAAACGATGAACTCCGCTTAGCTTTTAAACGAAATTGTCTTGATCATCAAACTGGTGAATTAATATGGAATAAAGATATGCAATCGAAATTAAACTTCATTATTAAATACCGCACAAACTATTTAAAGGGGTTTGAGGAAGGCAACATTAGCTGCATTGGGGCTATTCAGTCAAATTACTATTCTCGCTTGTTCAAAGGTAAGCGGCACTTCTCAGAAAAAGTTTCCAAAGTATTGTTAGCATATAAAATTGTAAAATTAAATGATTGAAAATTCTCTGATGCAAATGATTCATTAATTTCAACAAACACAATATTTGAATCTCGCAATAAAATGATAAACATTAACTATTTATAGAGAAATAAGATATATCTTATTATTTCTTGTAAAATTGGTTTCCCCACTTATTGTTTGCCGACAAAAATATTCTTTTTTAGATTTAAGATAGGTTATTAAAATCAAAGCAAGAAGTTTTATCTTGCTTTGATTTTTGTTACAATATATGCTTTTTATAATTAATAAGGGGAAGCAAAAAAAGAATTTTTAATATTTAGTTTATTTCTTTTGCGTTTTGAAAAATTAGATTTTAATAGTGTTTCATAAGTTGATTTATAATCAAAATTAGCAGGTGTTTCATTTTTTTCGTTTTTTTCAATATACGCTAATACGTCATCTTTGTTAGCGAAGTAGATATTGATTGAGTTTTTCTTACTTAAAGGTTTAAATTCATCGTTAGTCATAAGCGTGACTAAGTGAATGTTATCTAGCTTAAATGTTTTTCTAAATAAATAGGCGTGTTTAGAAATGATGTCATATTCCTTTGGCAAGGTAAAATCTCTTTCTTTCTTATCTTTAGTGACATAACTATTCTTTTCCATTGTTATTGCTGTAATCGAATGTTCCAATGATTTGGTAAAGATATAAACATTATTCTTGGTGACATAAACATAATCAAAGAAAGCAAACGGAATAGTCGGATCAGAAATTTTAAACGATGGTTTTCTAAATACTCTTGATTCCGGTCTTGATTCTAGTTGACGGTTAAAAAAGTTCCTTCATTTTTCATTTTGGATTCAACCTTTATTAAAGTGTTTTCACTTGGTTGGTCTAATGACGTACACTCATAAACAACAAGCAATTAAGACAACAGCTCCAATGCAGAACAACGCTAATAGAATTTCTCTACTATATTGCTCTCCAGCTGCTGGCGTCTTGTCATCATTTAATAATAAAAATATGTCCATTCGTTTGCTCCAAATTATTTGTTTATTAATTATAACAAATATTAATAATTAGTAGGTACGAAAATTTTTAATAATTGTCCCACTTGATTTTCGATAATCAATAAAGAAAGTTAAATTTGTCTATGTAATCTTAAGTTAAATTACATCTTATACTAAATATTCATTGTATACTCACGTAATATGCACTATAATTATTATGTCCTATTAAAAGTCGAGGCCCAAAAATATGATTAAATACATTAAATTAGAGATTCAAAAAAAACATAAATAGTTATTTTTGAATCTCTATTTTTATTTATGAGTCCAATATAATAGGAACATTTAGAAAGAAGAAGGAGGTATTATTATGTCTTATCCTAGGGTATACCCATCAGGCACAACGATTTATAATGCTAAAAAATGTTGAAATGGTTACACTGTTTATGCAGCAATGGAAGAAGGAATTGTTCTAATTGACATGAATGGTAAAGAAGTTAGAATGTGAGAAGGAATGCATGGTTTTCCAGCTAAAATATTACCGAACGGTCATGTTATTGGTTGTTATGGTGAACGTGATGCTGAAATCGCTTTTCAAGACAACAAGAATGTCGTTGAATTAGACTTTGATGGTAACGAAGTATGAAAGTTTGATCATTATCAAGAAATTGAAGATCCAGGTCATAAAAAAGAATGAATGGCTCGTCAACATCATGACTATCAAAGAGAAGGTAATCCAGTTGGTTATTACGCACCTGGAATGGAACCAAAACTTGGTGGTGGTAAATCATTAATGTTAACTCACAATAATCCAAAAAATACTGAAAAAATATCTACAAAACCACTTTTAGACGATGTTATTATTGAAACAGATGAAAAAGATAATATTGTTTGAGAATGGAGTTGTACTGATCATTTTAATGAATTTGGTTTTGATAAAGAAGCAAAGAAAACAATTATGGAAAATCCTAATATGCATCCAACTGGCTTTGGCGATTGATTACATATTAATTCTATTTCATGAGTAGGACCAAATAAATGATTTGATGCTGGTGATACTAGATTCAAACCAACTAATGTAATTGCTTCTAGTCGTGAAGCTAATATTATTTTCATCGTTGATCGTGATACTAATAAAATTGTTTGAAAATTAGGTCCTGATTATAACGAAACCCCTGAAATTAAAAAAATTGGACAAATTATTGGTCAACATCATGCCCACATCATCCCTCAAGGACTTCCTGGTGAAGGAAACTTAATGATATTCGATAATGGCGGATGAGCTGGTTATGGTGCTCCTAACCCTAATAGTGCATCAGGATCTAAAAATTGTTTAAGAGATTTTTCTAGAGTATTAGAAATTAATCCGACCACAATGAAAATTGTTTGAGAACATACTCCTAAAACAGCAGGTTGAATGATGCCTTTTGATTCAAGTCGTTTTTATAGTCCTTATATTAGTAGTGCACAAAGATTACCTAATGGTAACACTATGATATGTGAAGGATTTGCTGGAAGATTCCAAGAAATCACTAAGGAACATGAAATAGTATGAGAATATATAAGTCCATATTGAGGAAAAAAAGTTGGAATAAATATGGTTTACCGTGCTTATCGTGCACCGTATGATTGAGTACCTCAACTTCCTAAACCAAAAGAAGTTAGTATTAAAAAAATTGACTCAACTCAATTTAGAGTTCCAGGTGCTGCTGCTCCAGGTTGTAAAAATGTGGTTAAAATATCTAAAGCAGAAGGATTCCAAGGTGGAACTGTGTTATGTGTTTTGCCGAGTGAAGATAAATAATGTGAAGGAGAATAAATAGTGGATTGGTTTCTTAAATTTATAACGGATTTTGTTAGTCAGCCATCTATTGTTGTTGGTATCTTCGTTGCAATCGGTTTGGTTGTAACACGTGAAAAAGGGTCGATTGCAATTGTTTCAGTTTTTAAAACAATTGCTGGGTTTATTATTTTGTCTGCTGGTGTTAGATTAGCTAGTGGTACATTAGAAGATTTTTCGACTTTATTCATGGGATTATTCAACATAAATGGTGTGATTCCCAACACTACCTTCGCCCCGCTAATTGCCGGCGAGTATAGTGGAATCCAAACTTTTTCGTCCTTGCTACTAGTATTTACCTTTATGGGTAATTTGTTTTTAGCAAGTTTTACTAGATTCAAATATATGTTTCTAGCTGGTCCAGTACTATATTTCTTATGTATTGCTATGGCAACAGTTGTTTATATGATGGGTGGAGATTCAGTTTATGATCCTATTACCCAACACATGACATCTGGTGGTTTAATAGACTTAGGAAATGCTGGAGAATTTGCTATGATGCTAATTGGTTCAATTTGTATCATGTCAATGTATACTGTTATGACTACAGCATTACTTGCTAAAAATACTGCTAAAATTACTGGTACAAATGCTTATTCTGTTTCATTTACTGGAACTTTTTCGTTCTTAGCATCTTGTAAATTAGGACAAGCAGTAAAAAAATATAGTAAGCGAGAAATAGTGCCCGCTGCCAAAATAAAAATACCTAGATATTTAAAACTTATGTCTAACCCAACTATTTCTATGACAGCAGTTATGTTAATTATTTTCTATGCGTTGTTTATTCCAGCAGGGATAATTCACGATCTGGATGTGCATAATGCGCGTTACTTTAATGATAGTTTAACAGCTTATGGTAATTCCAATTTACATGGTGTAATAGACCAATTACATGGCATTCAAAGTGGAGGTTGGAAAGGTAATGTTAATTCAATTAATATTATCTATTCTCTTAACGGGGCTAACACAGCGCTTGTAATTAACAAAGGTAACTATGTTACAATGATTCCACAAGTTCTTACAGCTCTTAACCATACTGGTGTTTCATTAGTTTCAGCTGATCAACATGTGCAGGTTGCTAATGCCTTAGGAACTCTATTAACTAAAAATAATTGAGTTATTAAAGCGTTCATGGATGCATTTACATTCACTGCGGGTGTGTCTATTTTGATGTTTGGAGTTCAAGCAATTACGCATGAATTAATTCCTGCTTTTAAAGGTTTCCAAAAATGTTGTAGAGGAGTTAAACCGGCACTTTCACCAGCAGTGTTAATGCCATTTGAACCTAATGCTTTATTGATTGGTTTCATTTCTTCTATTGTCACTGGTTTAATTTCAATGGCAATAGGTATTGGTATAACAATAGGCATTGGTGCAACATCTGTCTTCCAACCCGGTACAATAATGATTGTTGTGCCATTCATGATGACCCTATTTTTTGTAGGTGGATATTCAGGAATGTATGCGAATATTGATGGTGGATATAAGGGAGCCATTGCAGGTGGTGCACTTGCTGGTATTATTTCTGTATTCTTACCATTAATAATTTTAGCTGGAGGATGAGTAATTAATCCAATTATCGGATTCGATCAATCAGATTATGCACTTATGTTAATTCCCGGCTTAATCGGGATGATACCCGGCCAATATACAGCTGAAATATTATATTTAGTATTACCATTACTAGCTGTTATAGCTTTGTTAATTGATGGTTGATTCCATCGTAAGGATGCTTGTAAAGTATGTGCGGTTTCATTTAAATCAAATGATCAAGTTAACAAATTTACACCTCCAAAAGATCTTACTGATTCAAAAGATAAAGTAAAATCTAATGCTTAGTTAATAATATTCTAATAATGAAGATAAAATTTATAACACCAATTGATGGTGTTATAAATTTTTTTATTAATTAAATCGCTCTTCTCTTAAATATTGTTTTTTTATATTTATAATTTAAGTTTGTAAAAAATCTATCATAGGACGTAAACCATTAATAATGTATTGAGTTGCATTCTTATGTGTAAATTTGTATAATTATTTATAGTAGGAGTCACGAATGCAGCATAATAAACAATATGAAAACCATAGTTTAAAGCTCAAATCCAAAGCTATTTTATCTGTCCTCGAGTTAATTAATAAGCAATTTTGAATGTCTAAATTTGCCCCCATTTTTGTCTTCGGATTTAGTTTGGTCTTTGTTATCATTTTTGGTTTCACAATGTTAGCCGTTGGTAATGAGTTATCATTCAAACAAGCGTTACCCGGTGGCATGGCAATCATGACAATGTCGGCAGGTGTTATTATTGCACCGCTTCAAATTTCAGAATTTAAGAAATCAGTTCTATTAAAAAGAATTGGAGCGACTCCAATTTCAGCAATGGATTTCATAATGACAATCATTGGGTTCTATTTTATTTTAATGATAGTTCAAATCTTATGAATGTTAATGTGGACTTATTTGATATATGGTTGATTCAATACGGCTAAATATGGTATTACCGGTGGTATTGATCAACCTCTAAAGAATATTATTTTTAATACTCATGATATAAAGATACCGATTAATGGATCAATAGTTAATGATCCAGCAATTAATTTTGGACAGTGATTTATTACTGAAATTTTTGCTATTCTCTTAGCTTTAAGTATCGGCCTTATAATCGTTGCAGTAAGTGGATCATCAACAAATATTCTAACTGTATCGTTACCTATTTTTTTGATTAGCATGATTTTATCTGGCCAGCTCTTTTCTATCGCTGCTATTTCTAGATATAGCTTTTTAGTTGATATTTCTTATATTTCACCTGTTCGATATTCAACAGGGTTAATCAATACCGCGTGGAGCGGATATAATATTTTTGATATGAGTACTGCGGTTTCACAATGGACACCAGGAGCACCTCCCGGATCAGACCCCGATAAAGTGGTTAAGGTGGTCTATCATATTTATGATTTATGACTGGATTGATTTATAACATCGTTTCTAATTATTGGATTAAATATTATTACGATTAAAAACTTTAGCTGAAACGCTCGTTAATATTTTAATAAATCAAAACTAAAGGATAATTTATTATACTTTGTTTTGTATATACATTATAATGTAATAGAGGTATATAAAATGATTAATATAAAAACAATAGAAATTAAAACTATTAGAACTGCTGCTAAAACGTTAATAAAATTAATGGATGAGTACGATAATATTACTTTTTTCGTACACGAAAAGCCTGATCCTGATGCTTTAGGATCAGCATTTGGACTATCATTATATTTACAACGTGCCTATAAAAAAGAAAAGAAAAACTTTAGAATTGCTGGAATCGATGAATTAGGGGCATTCACTAAAGATTTAGTTTTTGATAAATATCCACAAATTGCTCCTGATGACGACTATATCAAATCATCATTAGGGATTATTGTAGATACAGCTGATGAAAAAAGAATTTTCACTGGGAAGCATGTCTTATGTAAAGAAACCTTCCGCATTGACCACCACCCCTTGGTAGAATATAATTCGCATTATCAATATGTAAATCCAATTCATGCTGCAACGTGTGAAATTATAGCGCTAATAATTGAAGAATTATTAGTTCATCACACTTTCACTCGCATGAATCGTGATGCAGCCAATTGTTTGTACACAGGGTTATTAACAGATACAGGACGTTTTCTATTCGATAACGTAAGTGTCAAAACATACCATGCTGCACAAATTTTAACTAAAGCTAAAATCAACAAAACATACTTGCATGATTATTTATATAGTGATTCTTTTGAACAACTTAAATTCAACGCTAATTTGGTTATTAATACAAAAATTAAAGATGATATTTTAGCCTACAGTATTTTAGATAAAAAAACTGTTGAAGAACACCCTACTTGTCGAATCGAGCCTAATTTAATTCGTAATATAAAAGGAATTGAAATCTGAAGCACACTATACTATGACTTAGAAAATAAAATATGAAAAGGATCGTTACGTTCACGTAATATGCCAATCAACGGAATTGCAGCTAAATATGGCGGCGGCGGGCACAAGTTAGCAGCCGGATTTAAAATCGATACTAAAAATGAATTTGATCAAGTTATTGATGATCTTGTTGCAGGTTTTAATGAATATAAAGTTAACGAAAAAGAAACTGAAAATACAAATTGCATAGGTGTTCAGTCCACTAAAGAATTAAAATTTTAATCTAAATTATAAGTTTTTAAATTATCGATAATAGCTGTGATGCTATTATTGATATTTTTTTGAGTTTGTAAAGCAACTTGCTCCATCATATTTAAATAAAGGTCGCCACGCGTTATAAGAACTCTTTTATAATCAAAACCTACATATTTGGAAAATCATTGACGATTAACATTAAATAACATTTTATCTTCTTGATAAACACACATCTTATTTTTAAGGTAAATGATGCGATATTTTTGTGAGTTATTTGAAAAAGAATATTCAAGATACTTGTGGTTAATTTTAATTGATGTTAAATCTACAAATGCAGATCATTCAACTCTCAAAGCTTCTGTTCAAAAAGCTAATTCATTATTTCTTAATTGACGTTGAATTAAGAAAATATAAAATTTAGCACTAGCAATAGATAAAATAATACACCCGCCTCAAAAACTAAAAGTAATAGGTAAAAAAATCGTTTCAAGCATTTTCGTATTATTATAAAAAGCGCTAATAATTAGTGATAATATGCCTCCACCAACTAACATGAAAATTAGCAAAACAATAATACGTCTGTTAACTTTAATTAAATTAACTGTTTTATCAGAGTAATAATATTTTTTAGTTATCCTTAAATATTTATTAAAAGCATCGTTATTTTTAGCCATATTTTCTCCTTAAAAAAATCAATCTATGATAAATCTTATAAAACTTATTTTACATTAATGTATAATACTATAGTAATTATACTAAATATACTATTAAAATAAACATTAAAATAATTGGAGTAACATAAATGAATGATTTTAAAGCAACCTTGAATATGCCTAATACGAGTTTTGATATGAAAGCTAAATTAAATATTAAGGAACCAGCAGTTCAAGCTAAATGAATTGAAGATAAAATTTACACAAAACTACTAAATAAAACTAGTGGTAATGAACAATTTACTTTGCATGATGGTCCGCCTTATGCTAACGGCGATATTCATGTCGGGCATGCCTTAAATAAAATTGTAAAAGATATTATTGTTCGTCAAAAGCTTATGAAAGGTTATTATTCATTATTTATTCCAGGTTGAGATACTCACGGATTACCAATTGAAAATGCTTTAAGTAAAAAAATGAAGGGTAAATTTAATGAGTTATCTGTTGCTGAAAGACGTAATAAATGTAAGGCATTTGCATTAGAACAAGTTAATAAACAAGAAGTGCAGTTCAAACGTTTGGGATTGGTAGCAGATTTTGACGACGTTTATTTAACCTTAAACAAGTCATACGAAATTGATCAATTGAAAGTTTTTCAAAAAATGTTAGATATGAAATTAATCTTTCAAGCTTTAAAACCAGTTTATTGATCTTGATCAAGTCAAACAGCTTTAGCAGAAGCAGAAATTGAATATGGGATGGTTTCATCACCAAGTATTTATGTGGCTATTAACCTTCCAACTAATAAAATCCTAAACGCTAAAACAAGATTGATTATTTGAACAACGACACCATGAACGCTTCCTAGCAATTTAGCAATTGCGGTCCACCCTCAGTTCAAATATATTGAAATAGAAGCAGATGGCAATTTATATTTAATTGCAGAGTCTCGTTTAGAAGGTCTAACACAAGAACTTGAATGAAAAAATGTAAAAATTATTCAAACTATTATTGGCAAAGAACTAGAACACATAGTTTATCACCACCCACTATATAAAAAGCAATGCAAAGTAATTTTAGCTGATTATGTAACTGATGATAGCGGTACCGGTTTGGTTCACAACGCACCCGGATTTGGAATCGATGATTATTTAGCTTGTAAGAAATATGGGATTGATGTCTTTTGTCCAATTGATAACTTAGGCAAATTTACTGAAGAAGTAGATGATCCCGAATTGGATGGTATGTTTTATGAAAAAGCTAACAAAATAATAGGTGAACGTTTAGATAAGAATCAACAATTACTAAAATTAAAATTTATTAAGCATAGTGTAGCACACGACTGAAGAACAAAAAAACCTGTTATGTATCGAGCTACAAAACAATGATTTGTTAATATTGATAAATTACATCCTCAAATTATGAAAACATTAGCAGAAGATGTAACAAGTCCGCATTTAAAAACAGTTGAACGAATGAAGGAAATGATTACTAATCGAAAGGAATGATGCATCAGCCGTCAACGTGTTTGAGGTGTTCCAATCCCCATCATATATGACGCTAATAGTAATCCAATTTATGATCCAGAATTAATAAACAGCATTATTACAACACTTGATAGTGAAGGTATTAACGCTTGATTTAGCCAACCAGTTGAACATTTTTTGCCACCCAAATATCTTGATCAAAAAGGATTATACAAAGAGCAAGACATCATGGATGTATGGTTTGATTCAGGGACTAGTCATAATATTTTAGCGCATCATGATTTAAAATATCCTGCTGATATTTATTTCGAAGGTTCAGATCAATTTCGTGGTTGATTTAATTCATCGCTAATTACAGGTGTTATCATGCATAATAAGGCACCTTACAAGCAATTATTGAAACACGGCTTCGTATTAGACGAAAAGGGTCTTAAGATGTCTAAATCAGTAGGTAATGTAATTGATCCATTAAAAATTTGCAACCAATATGGAGCAGATGTTTTACGTCTTTGGGTAGCTAATAGCGATTTTTCTGAAGATTTGCGAATAGGTGATGGAATCATTAAACAAAATGCCGAAATATATCGCCGGATCAGAAATACTTTATTTCGTTATCCACTATCAAATATCGATGATTTTGATCCTATTAAAAATTATCAGACTAAATTAGCTTTTGAGGATGAATACATCATGAGTTTAATTAAAGATAATCTAATTAAAATTAATCAAGCATATGATAAATACCAATATACCGACATCATCAAAAGTGTTAATCAACTAACACTTGATTTTTCAAATTGATATTTTGCTATTATTAAAGACACTCTATATTGCAATGCAAAAGACGATCTAAGACGTCGGCAAATTCAAACAGTGCTATACAATATTGTAAATTATTATATGGTAGCATTAGCACCAATCATGCCACACACTTGTGAAGAGGTCTATAAATCACTTAAAAAAGCTATCAAAGAACCTTCGGTAATGCTAGAAAAGTGATATGATATTAGTAACATTAAAGTAGATAGTCATGCGGCAATCTTTAAACGATTTTTTGAAATTAAAAATGATGTTTATGTTATTCTAGAAAAAATGCGAAAGGAACAAATTATTAAAGAAAATAATGAAGTTTCAATTGTACTCGAATTAGAAAAAAAACTAGAAATAGATGATGTGACATTAGCAATATTTTTAAAGGTAGCTCAAGTTAAAACTAAGATTGGCAAGAAATTTAAAATTCATGCTGAAAAAAAAGTATTGAACAAGTGTCCGCGATGTTGGAATTATTATGAATCATCCAATATTGGCGACGACATCTTATGTGAACGTTGCCAAGCCGTCATTAAGGAGTAAGCATCATGAATGTTAAGTATACTAAATTTATGTTGCTCCTAATGCTGCGTAAGCCATCTATTTATATAATGGCGATTCTTTATTGAGGTGCTAGTTTAGCGCTTATGGTGATTGTGCCAATCATTTTTAAAACTAACCCGATGAACATTATGTCATATTACGCTTACATGCCAATGTACTTAATGATTTTTTGTGCAATGTTAAGCGCGGTTTATGCCATTCAATTATTTCGGACCAACATTGATGATGGAACCGAAATATTAATTATTAGTAAACCGATTACGCGCCGTGAAATTCTTGTTAGTAAATTCACTATCTTCATTACAACTATTTTATTTGTCGCTGTCGCTGAAGCGTTATTTACCTTGTTCGCTAATTTTAATCCCCTAGCAACACCCGCAGATATTTCAACGTTATCGCTTGGTTCTTTTGTAGCAACCATTATTGACTCTTTTGTTTTTGGCAGTATCTCTATTATTACTTCAATTTACATTAGAAAAATCGGATCACTATTAATTTCAATTGGTCTAGCATTCGTATTAATGCTAATTTCATCATTAGCTTCAATTGTTACAACAACACCAATGAAGTTTATTCAAGACCAAGGGATGGTTGTATCTGGAGCAACATTAGTAAAAGTCAATGATGGTGGTGGTGTTAATATGACAAACGGGGCCTATATTATGCCACCACCAACCGAAAAACAAGAAGATATTAACGATCTTTGAAAAGATGCTTTTCAAAAATCAGCCTATCCTAATTATGTTAATTTTGATTTTGCTTATCAATTATCAACCATCTATAACATGGGTAGAATGCCAACTGACGTTGAAGTCGCATTGACCACAATGGCATACATGAATGAACCATACAACATTAATTTTAGTGACAAGGGTGCTGAAGATTATTTGATAACAATTCCCAATCCTAAAGAACCAACGAAATCTCTTGAACTTTCTTTAGCTTCTACGGGTGGAAGCGACATTCGAATTGGAGCAAAAGACATCGTTGCTCATACCGAACCTGAAACAATGAAAAATTATAAAGGTAATATTAAAGATTTTTGAACCTTTAATACTAAAGCTATTATTTTCATCCATAACCATCCAAATGATAAAAATTTAGGAAATTCTTTAATGCAAGATTTTTTTAATAAAAATTTAATTAATGAAAATCATGGTATAAAAAAAGAAAATTACAGTGATGAAACAATTTTCAATACGCTTAATAAGTGAAATCAAACATTATTAGATATTGCAACTTATTTTGAAACCACATCAGAAAAAGATATAGTAAATGATATCAATAATGGTAAATTTGGCAATTCAGCAAGTGAAGCAAAAACAACTTTAACAACTTACTTATCAATTCTAAATTACCTTAATCCTTCAATGCGTTCATCAGGGACTATAAACGCTTATGATGTGATTAAAATTAATGGTCAAAACGCTCGGGTTACACCATTGTTCAATATTTTGCCAGAAGCATTATTATCAACATATAAGCAATTAACGCTTGAACCATTAATTGACATTTCAACAATCATCGGTGTTTGAGCAACCATTTCAGTTGTTATTATGGGTTTAGCAGTTATTGCATATAGTCGAAGAGACTTTGCTTAAGGGGGTACTACAATGAAAACTATAAAAAATAATATCATTGATGATATTAATCAAATTGATAAGAAGATATATTTGCCCTCTGATCAATTACACGGAATTAATTATAATACGCTAGAATACAATCGTAGAAGATCACTTCGGATTGGGATGGCTATTAAAAATCATTATGAACGGCGTACGGAGTTTTATAAATTATATTTTAAACCGATCCATAAATCAAATGAATTATTAGATTTTTCAGACCAAGATCATTCGGCCTTATTACAAGTAATGCATTTAACAAAACAATATAAGCGAAATATGCCCCCAGCAATTCACAACCTTAATTTTAAAGTTATGCCTGGTGAATTTCATGCTTTTATTGGTGCAAATGGTGCTGGTAAAACAACGACCATTAAATCAATCATTGGAGCTTATGCAACATATCGTGGAAAAATTTTTATTAACGACTACTTAAATCACGATATTAGAGCAAAACGTGTTATCGGTTATATTCCTGAAACCGCCCGTTTTCCTGATGGCGTCTCTACACTTACTTATTTAATAAATATGGCAACAATTTCTGGCATGACAACAAAGCAAGCGAAATCATTCGCCAATAAAACTTTAAAAGAAATGCATATGAGTAAATTAGCTAAAAAATCACCCAACAGCTTTAGCAGCGGTCAAAAGAAAAAAGTGCTTTTAGCACAAGCCTTGGTTCATAATCCAAAATTAATTATTATGGATGAACCAGCTGCAAACCTTGATCCAAAAGCTAGAATTGAATTTTTTGATACTTTAAAAAAACTGCAGCACGAAGGAAAATCTATTTTTATTAGTAGTCATATTTTAGCTGAATTGGATAAGTATGCAACTCATACAACCATTCTAGATGGAGGTAAAGTAGTCTTCACAGGGGATGTGGATATTTATAAAAAAAATGTTACTAAAATATTTGAAATTGTAGTTGATGATTTCAGTAAATTAAAAAAATATTTGATTAAAAATGATTATAGTTTTCATATTAACGAAAACGAAAATGGTTTTCTAGTGGATTTTCAATCAATTCAAGAGAGTCAAGAATTCATAGAATATTTACATCCCAATTATGTTGTTCTAAAATTTACTGAATTTCATTTAAGTTTAGAAAATATTTATAAAAAATATGTGACTCGAGGTTCTGTTCACACAATGACCTAGGTCATTTTTTTATTATAATTTATAAACTTTTCTTAGATAATCACCAGGTTTTAAATTAATTTTTCTAATTGTGTTATTAGGAAAAATTCAAATATTGCAAACTAGTCCGTTTAAATCTATAAATTTATTAGGTTCTATATTTTCTAACACAAATAGCGTTTTTCAATAAATATCACAGATGACTAAATCAACAGCTGATTGATACAAGACTGTATCAAAATTCCGTTTCAAAGTTATTAAATTAGTTAATTCATAACCAAGGTCTTTTTGTAAAATAATCTCAGAATTAAAACCTTTATAATTTTTAATATGTTTTATTTTAATATTGGTCTCCACATTGTTAACATAAAGATTATGTTTTAAAAATGGCGTTTTTCTACTAAGTACACGAGTGTAAATTTTTTGAAGATATTTTATATCATAATTATTTCAATACATGTCTTTATTATAATAAATTTTTAACTGTTTTTACTTAATTATCTCTTTTAATACTTTATCTTTTGATTTTAAGGTAAAATTATTATGTTATATAATATTATAATTAATACATTTATAGGAGATTTTAAATGCAAAATAAATTTACTCACGATAATTCAATACCTAAAGTTGGGAATAGAATTAAAATTAATTATGGAGACAATCATTTTCAAGATAAATATCAAACTCTTAAAGGTAACAATCGACAAGAATATAATAATGCTCTTGATAATACCCCATCTTTCCCTATAAGCAGAGCTGAAAAAGAAATGATGAAAATGAAAACAATTGTATCCAATTCAGAAAGAGGATCAATTAATCGTAATGTTTTAAATTTACACCAACCTTCACAATCGATAACAAAAGCTAATTTTGAAGAACACGAAAAACCTAGAGATATTATGGATTATACATATACTGATTTTCACAAGCAAGCACATAACAATACTCCAATGATGGCTATTCCTTCTAGTTCTATTACTACTTGAGATGCTAGTAATAAATCTCATAGTTACTATAACCAATATCATCAAGACAAATTAATTGAAATTGCAAATAGTGAGAAAGCAATGCAAATTGCAATCGATCAGCAATATAAAGCAATAAACCAACCTTTAGCACTTAACGAAATTGGCTTAAATGCATACCAAGTAAATGATGTTATGGATCCGAGAGTTTTAAACCAATATGTTCAACAAACATTAGAAAACCAACGTCAAGAGCAATTACAAAATTTAGAGCGAGCTAAGCACCCTCACTCTAATGTAGATAGAATTCCTAATTTTCCAAACACTGATGTTTATAGTAATGAACCACCACAACCTTTACGTTTGCAAAGACCTGAAGCACCTTTGATTAATGGCATCGATCCATTGATTAATCCTTTTGAAGAAAAGCAAAAAATTAATAAAATAGCGCATCAATTAAAAGACCCTAACAAACCAATATATAGCCTTAGAGATGCGACTCCAGCGAAAAAAAGAGTTTATAACGAAATGTCAAATAATAATAAAATGAATATTAACAACAAGCAAAATCAAAAACAAAAGCAAAAGTTCCAAGCATATGATCCTAATTATGTTTCAAATTTGGAAAACGAAGCTTTATTTAGTGTTTCAGATATCGTTAATAATTGGAATAAGGAAATTGAAAATAAGAATCAATTGGCTAATATTCCAGCAAATCAAGCAAAAGAAAGTAAAGTTTATATTAATCAAGTAAATAATAATAGAAGTGCAACTTTAAGCAATGACCAAACGGTTAATTATGATATTAATTTAAATAATAATAATGCAAATTACCCTTCACAAAAATCGCCTATAAATGTTGTGAAACAATCATTAGGTTCGTCACCACAACTTCAAGTGAATCCTAATAATCAACGGAACGCAAATGTTAATCAAATGCCATTTTCAAATAATCGAAATCCAATTCCTCAAAGAAGCGGAACAAATATTCTAAAACATTCTGTCGGTTCAATGGCTCCGCGTGCAATCAGTCCGGTTGCTCAACAAAGAACTCTAAATAACCAAATGCCATTTTCGAATAATAGAAATACTGCTTCTCAAGCGGTTGGTGGTAATATTTTAAAACGCTCTATTGGGTCGATGGCTCCACGTACAATCAGTCCGGTTGCTCAACAAAGAACTCTAAACAACCAAATGCCATTTTCGAATAATCAAAATAATGCTTCTCAATCAGTTAATGGTAATATTCTAAAACATTCTGTTGGATCAATGGCTCCACGTACAATTAGTCCGGTTGCTCAACAAAAAACTTTATCTAACCAGATGCCATTTCAAAAAAAACCGTCAAATAATTCTAATTCAATTTTTAATCGGCCAGATTATCGTAGTAGTAAACCATTACTTAAAGACAATAATAGTGCCAACCCTAATGTTCACCAACCTCAAATTAAACCGACTTTATCTACGGCTAATAATTATAATCATAATAGACAAAATCTAAACCAAGGCTCGCAATCAATGGAACGAGCTGGAGTAAGTCCTTTATACACGCCTTATGGTGAGACCAAAAAACTGAACACTTCATATAAAGCAGGGGCTGTTAAATTAAGTCCGTATGCAGCATCAAACACGAAGGATCAAAAGGCACAACGCCCAATTAATAACGGTTCAATTAAATTAAGTTCATATGCAACATCACATATGAAGGAACAAAAGGCACAACGCCCAATTAATAACGGTTCAATTAAATTAAGTTCATATGCTACATCGCAAATAAAAACAAATAATCCCAACAAACCAATTAATAAAGGTCCAGTTAAATTAAGTTCATATGCAGCACCGGAATCATCTGTGAATTTACAAAACACAACAAATGAAAATTCACCAATAGTTAAGGAATTAGCACCTAACCCGGAAAACAAAAAATAATTTAAAAGTAGCGGTGTTACACCGCTACTTTTAAATTATTGTAATTGACTTATTTATCGCATTGAGGCAAGGAAATCTAAAACTAATTGATCAAATACTTTTGGATTTGATATATGCGGCGCATGGCCTGAATTAGGAACTATTTTATATGATATTTTTAAGTGTTTACTATTAAAATAAGCTAGCGTCGCTGGGACGCTAACAATATGATCGTTGTCACCCATAATTAGTAATGTTGGTAAAGATAATAAATCTATAACCTTATTCATTTTATCTAAGGTGTTTTTTGAAGTAATATTTTTCAACAATAATAAATGAGC
>JAACJV010000029.1 GCA_021378535.1 Ureaplasma sp. Hg1
AATACCCGTTCCCATCCCGAACACGGAAGTCAAGCACTGTCGAGCCGACTGTAGCCTTATGGTGAGATTAGGAAATTGCCGCGCAATGATCAAAGAGTTAATCAAACGATTAACTCTTTTTTTGTATCTTATTAATATTATTATAATATCCATAATGTTATAATATATTGTATGTAGATGGATGGATAATAAAATAATTTTATTTAAGTTATTTTATTTATTTGAACCATGATAATATATAAAAATTTTGATAGTTGTTTTAATGAACTAATTTTATAAAAATACAAAGGAGTGAAAAAATGCTTAAAATGAAACGAAAAAAAATCATCAATAATATTATTTCGATCTCCTCCTTGTCATTTCTATTTATTGTTCCGATTGCAATGATCGCAAGCAATAATAGTGCTATCAATCCGATTTTTAATAACACTAGCAATGAAAATAAATTAAGGTCATCACAACAAATTTTAAATACCCAAAAATTCATCACCAACAAATCACAAGTATCTTCTGATGGACAATATGTTCTTCAAGAATCAGATAATAATATAGGAACTCCGGTTCTTCAAATTATTAATAATGATGGCTACACAGGGCAATCGGAACAAAACCTAAAGCATGTTGATGCAAACAAAGCTTTTCCTAGAACTGTATCGTACGGCGTATACGATAAAACGAATAACGACAGACATGTTCTCCCGGATTCGTCGGGTCATATAGGCACAGCAAACACTAGCGGATTATTTTTTTCAGGTAAATCAACCAATCCGCTAGATATATATTCTTGAAATAGTACTAATTCATTTTATAAAAGCAAAAACACTCTTACAGCTGTCCCAACCCTACCTTGTTATCGAATGCTTCCTATAGGTAAAACTTTAAAAAAGACAACAGGTTCTGACGATAGCCATATTAACGTTGTTAGCGATGCAGCATACCAAAAAAGTTGATCATCAAATAGCGTTGTAAATGATGTTTGATTTACTTTTAATAAGGATTTTAGCGAAGTTCCTGTTTGGGAAGCTCAAAAACTATTTAATACATCTCCCTACCCTTTTTTCCCATTGGATTTAGCAAATTTAGTTACTACTCCCGATGGGGTAATCTATTTCACTTCGAGACTAGATTCGCGAGACCTTGGTGTAGCTAGAGATGGAGCTAGTAAACAATTCCCTGGATTGACGTATAATTCTGATGAATATTATTTTTACATACCATATAATAGTGATTCAGCAACTACGGACATTGTAACTTCCACTCAAGGTACGAAAATGTGGTTTGATCAAGCAGCTATGGGAAACCACTCGTTAACGACACAAAAGCTTTGACCTGATAATAATCCAAATAATAAAGACCGACTAAAATGAACGGTAATTGACAGTGTATATAACAGTGTAACTAAACAAATAGATTTACTTTTATTAAATAAAGATGACAATCAATCATATGTTGCAAGTGCCAATTTAACTATTAATAACAATATAAGTAAGATGACAATTGATAAAATTTCAAAGGATTTTTGTTTTACACCGACCAATTCACAAGATAAGAGCGGCGCAGGAATAGCTAGCACAATATATGAGCTTAACGATGGTCAATTATTAGTTTCTAACTCTAATGGATCTTATCGTTTGTATGATAAAGATTTAAACCCCCTAAATAGTCCTAATCAAAAAGTTTTGTTTACCAATAATTATTACGCTCAAAATGCTTATAATTCAATTTCACAAGTACTACCAATGCCTGGTGCTGGTGAATACGCTCTTTCAATGAATGCCGAATCACCTTATTTATATTACATTCCAGCAGATGGTAAAGGACAAGCAAAAAAAGTTATTGATTTAAACAAAGATGCATCTATTGATTTAGAAAATGCTTATTATAATTTTAGTAACTTATCGACCAAAGATATTAAAAAAACAAAACTTATTACATCAATTAATTTTATACAAAATAAAAAAGCGAAATATAAAAATTCATTTTTACAGATTAATACTGGTTATACAGACCCTAATGGTAATGTTTTAAGTTGAATTGCTAAAATTAATCCAAATGATCCTACTAACTTACAAATTATTGGAACGGGTTATGATTATTTAATTAACAAGCCACAAATTTCTACATCAGAAAGTTTATATTTAAAATCAAAGCAAATTATTTCAAATTTTAATTATAAACCGACTAGCCGCATGGTGGATTCCTTAAATAAGCAAAAAGAAAATGGAGATGTTGAAGCAAAAACATTTAGACAAGATTACATATTCCCAAAAAACAAGAATATTAAAGATTATTTAGATGATTATAATGGTATTATAACCACAAATGATTTAGATACATCGCACCCCGAAACAGACGGCTGGTTTAATATTAATTTATGAACCGGTGATCAAGTTTTAGCACAACTAAAGGATGTTTCTTTTGGCAACCCAGTTGACGGCGTAGGAAATAATACAACACTACCAATCGATTTAACCATAAACATAGATAGTCCTTATGGCGGTGGCATTCCATCAATAACAACCAAAGTTGTAAGAATTAATAGTTTTGATTCGTTTGCACCGGTGATTGTTAACAATCAAACTATAATGTTGCCGTATATTATCGGGACATCAGTTGCTGCAGCGGTGTTAATTCTAATAATTATTACTTCTTATTTAATTTGAAGACACAAAAAAATTAAGGAAAACATTAGTTACATTAAAGCGAAACGTAAGACTCGATTTGAAACCCGTACTGGCGAAGATAAATCTAGACATCAAATTAGAAAAGAAGCAAGAAAGGCGTTTAAAAGCACCCTTAATTCCGAAGATGAAAAATTGGTTAAAACAGAGAAATCGACTAGAAGTTTTTTCAACGATAAAAAGATTGAAGGAACATCAAAAAATAATAAAAAATCAAATAGTATTCTAAAAGATTTATCTTATGATTCCCTTCAAAATAAATCAGTAAAATCTAAACTTGGAAGCAAACCTAATAAATCCAAAACATTAAGCAAGGGCAAATCCTCTAAAAAAAATAAGAAAATTTAAAGAAAGGCTATAAAACGGTGAGACCATGAAAAAAATTCATAATTATTTATTAAGTTCATTACTTGTTGGAACCATTATATTGACACCTTTGTTTGTGCCCTTATTAAATGGTGTAGTAGTTGATGATAATGTTAGTATTGTAAATTATTCAAAGCAAAATGAACAAGGCAATTATGGTGTCAACTTTAGTGATGCTAAAAATCGACTTGGTGCCCCTTCTATATCTTCTCCATGACAGGAAAAAGACGCAAAATTTAATATTTCTGCTGATAATAGCATGCAGAAAGTATTTTCTTTTAAAGATAAAGATAACAACATTTATAATGTTGTACAAAACGCTGGTTATGGTTTAGACGTGTATCAAGTTAACAACGATAAAGCGGGTGAATTAATTGCTGCATTACCTTTTGAATTATTAAAAAGTGAAACTAGCAAAGGGGATCCAATTTATCCTAATAATATAACGGACGTTGTAGCGTCATCAGACGGGGAATACTTATATTTATCAACTCCGTATGGAAATTCTCCAGGGACTCCAAGAGGTACTAATTATTTTTCAATAATTTGGAAATATAATATTCATACTTCAGAATTAACTACATTACTTAATACAAGAGACTTAAAGTGGCCATCATCAATAGTTGGAATTACAAGTGTAAGTGCAATCGGTGTAATTCCTAGCGATGCAGGTGATAAATTATTATTAATCGATGATTATAGAAATAATTTTTATGGTAATTCTGACGGAGCAAATCCTTATGATTTGCCTTATGTTGTTTTAGATGTTAAAAATCCAATGTACAATTTAGGTCAGGGAAAATTAGATCACCGTGTTTTTACCGGATCTGGTACTGAGGCCGACTATGTTAATATGACAGATTTTTTTGTAACCAAAATAAGTGATGGCAACTATAAATTAACTACTTCGTCGCGATCTAAGAGCGGAGGGAATGAAAATAATAAAATGTATATTAATGATATAAATTTTTCATTAAATACAAAAAATATTTTAAATTTTGATTTTACAAATAATAAGAATTGTTATAGTAATGATAACTTCGGATCTAGTGGAAGTAATGCAACATATAAAGTTTCTAATTTAGCTTATGATTGATTTAATTATTTGACAGCATATCCCAAGCATTTTATAGCTTCTTGGTATGATCTTCACCCACTTAAGGCTGATGGCACCACTGATAATATTGCCGTATCAAGCTCGATTGGCATTATTGATGCTACGAACGCTCAAATTGGATCAAACTTTGGGTTCACAAGTGATACACAACCTTATACATGGTTGGCTAGTAATTTAATTGAAAGTGACACCTCATTAGATGGCAACCTTATTTATTATTTGCCAGATGACTCGTCATCTATTTATTATACTAAAGGTTCAACAACTTCATTGAAAAACACCATATCCATTTTGGACTCAATAAACAGTGACTATAAAATTCCGGACGGAGGTCAACATATAGTTGGCTTTGGATGGGCTGATCAGGCCAAGAGTAAAATGACAATATATGATTCAAATAACGATATTGCACAATATGACGTTACCACAGGTAAAATGGAATTAATTAAAGGTCTAGCTTTCAAAACTACAAACTTAGGCAACCCACAATATAAGGAGCCTAGCGACTTGACCAATGGAGATTTAAAGAGTTTATTTATTGATGACGGCTTATACCAAAGTGGTGATAAAATGAGCATTAATAAAACCAACGTAAATGATCAAGATAATTCGTTTACTTTAAATGTCGTAATAACAAAAAAGAGTGGTGACATTTATAAGGCAAGCAAAAATTACGAAAACTTTAATCAACCCAAACCGAAGAGTGCATCGACAAGCAAAACGATGGATACTAACTCATGGATTATCATTGGTGTGATTATTGGTGTTGTAGTTGTCTTAATCTTAACAACAATATACCTTGTTGTTAGATTGAAAAAGAAAACAACAACTAAATAGATTTTAATTCGAAGGGAGATGCAACATGATGAAAAAAATAAAAAGTAAATTACTATTAAGATTTTTTATAGGCACTATAATGTTGGGCACTATTTTTGTGCCGACAGCTTTTATATTAACTAGCTGTAGCTCTTCGAACCCTAATACAATATTCAAACTTTCTGTAAATGAAGGTGTTGATAATGCTAACAATAGTACGTTAGTTATGAATGATATTGATAAAGGGAAAATCACAGAGAATGATGGCAAGAAATATGACACAATTTCATTAGATTTTAGTAATTTTAGTAATTTTAATGGTTATACAATTAGCTTACCATCAAATATTGGTGATTTTAGTAACATTACTAAACTATCAATCATTGGAATGCCCAATGCCGGCTTCACGCTCGATGCTAAAAGCATCGCTCGCGTTAGTAAGATGACACATTTAAAAGAACTAACTATAACAGGTTTTAGTCTAGTTAATGTTGACTTTATAAAACAATTAAAGCAACTTGAATTCGTTAATTTTTCGAATAATAATTTAACATCAATTAATTCTTTGGTTTCATTTAATTTACCAAATTTAAAGCACATTGATATCCACTACAACGAAATTAATTGGATAAAAGCAACTCTAGACATATCGAATATACCCAAGTTAGATTATTTAAATTTAAATATGAATGGCACAACTAACTTACCTAATTCAATAATAAAATGATCGCAAGGAGCACTTTCGTTAGGTATTGATTTGAGTGGTTTGCCAAAAGATCAATCAAATTTTATTAAAACAAACGATCATATCAAAGTGTTTAATTAATAATTAGAAATTACGAAGGAGAAAATCATGAAATTTAAAAAAATGGCAATTCTAAAATCACTAGCGTTTGTCTTAACGACATCAATTTTTACGTTGGCTTTGATTGTACCTCCGTTAAACAAAACTAACAATGATGCTCAAAGCATAAATTATGGTCAAGCAACGCCAACTACAAATCTACCATCGTATGATAATAATATTACAACTTCTCATATTGCCGATAGTGTTCAAAACGAACCAATCGTTCTTAGTAATAATAATGTTATAAGTTTAGTCGAAGGACAGAACAACTATTTATATTTAAAAAAATTAAATTCTGATGGATCAGTTAATGAGTCTTTCAAATTAAGACATTTCGATGGAACTGAATTCATTTTTAATGATGGTTATGTTATTAATACTTATTTTGTTTATAATAATTATTTATACATAGCTTATTCTGACTATTTATCTAACTATATTAACTTGCAAGCGTTTTATCTAGCTGATGGAATAGAAGACCCTAAACAATCGCGTACGATTGTAATTAGTAATAGTGAAGGGACTGCTAACGTCAACCAAAAAGTTATACGCCAAAACCCATCCAATCCAGGACAAATTTTTATTAGTGAATATATTAATAATGTGGAATACATGGTAATGTATAATATTTATGATTATAATTTTACAGATTTAATTTCCACTTCTAATATGGTGGATATTTCACGGTTAGCAATTTCATTGCCTGAAAAGAACTTACTTATTTCGCCATTAATCTATAATAACCAAATGGTGGCAGTTGTTGAAGATAAAAATAAAACAAGTAACGGAATTAATTTTCTGACATATTATATTAATGATAATGGTAAATTAGCACTTAAAAGTTCATTAATAAATGCTTATCCTAAGAATTGAAACACTAGCGATTTAAACAACCTTAATTACGCAGATTTTAAGAGTGTTATCATTCCATCTAATGGTTCTACATATTATGCTATTTTATATATCAAAGATAAATTTGATGGAACGAATTGAAATCAACAAGGGAAAGGTACAGCTATTATTTTAAAACTTGATGCTAACAATTATTCTGTCCTTGATAAAAATAATATTGACTTTATAAACAATCGAACCGCCAATGGGCAAGTCAATGTTTTCTATGACACAATGAAAATTGACAACAAAGTGGAACCGGTCGTTGTTTTTGACACACCATCAAGTGCAACAAAAACTAATTTCAGTATTGTTTTGGGTGACCCAACAAGCAAGTATTATAATTTAGATGACGTGATGCAAAATAAAAAACCTGGTGCTAACCTTTATTTTAAATCTAATAGTATTGATGCTAAATACATCCATAGTAATTTTGTTCAAATCGATAGTAATAACAATATTATTTATAGTTCCTTTAAAACAAGCGGAACCAAACTTCCAATTGAAAGCACCAAGGTTTTAAATAAAACAATAAAAAATGATTCACATCAATTATCCTATAATGTAATTAATCAAAGTTCAGTTGTAAATGATTTAAAACCTACTATAAAAATGACAAATTATAGTGGTAATGCAATCACAAGTCAACCTAATGGTCTGCCGAGCTATGACCCCCTTTTACTAACTAAATTTGGTTTAGATTATTATGATCCAAGTGATGCATCGACGGTCGATGTTAGTACAATTATTCCTCAAAATGTTACTTCAGTTGATATTCTAACGTATTGTAAAAATATTTTTGGAGACACAAGAATAAGCCCTAGTTCAACAACACACAATGATTACTATAATAAATTAAATGGGGGCGTGCAAAACAAGGATTACCAATATGTATATTATACAAATGATAATTCCGGAACTATTAATGTTGCGATAAATTTTTATGCATCTTCACATACTTCAAGTAGCTGATTTTGAGATTATGGTGGTCAAACATACGATATTGTTTTGCACGGTTTTAAACAAAAAATAAATAACGCCGCCGACATTATTCATGTTATGGGAGCTACCGAAAAGAGTTCTACAACAATAGAAACTTGAACTAAGAAAACTAATATTTCAAAAATTTTATCTAAAACTAACAGTGAAGTTATTACATATTTAAATGATAATTTAAATCAGTTTTTTGATTATATTGATACATATTTACCAAACAATAAAGATAAACGTGAGCCGCTTAACCAAATTATTCAAATCACTTATATTTCCAACATTACTAACTCAGGAACTATTTCTTTTGTATATAAAGATTTTAGTCAAAATATCCAAACTGGACTTCCTAACTCAACGAACCTTGATAAAATAATTACGATTAGCGGCTTTTTACCACCTGTTAAAACAATGCCGGTATGAGAAATTGTGGTTATCACATTAGTATCGGTAATCGGCCTTATCCTTATTTGTAGCGGAGCATATATGTTTAACAAACGTGTTTTACAAGCTCAGAAAGTTGTTAAAGAAAAACAAACTCGACGAGATGAACGAATTTATTTGCAAGAAAATACCGCAAACGGTGGAAAACGTTCAAATAAAGCAACGGTTAAAAACAAAAAAATATTCGATGACAAGATTACGAATTATAAAAAGAAGGATTTAAAACACCTACAAGAAAAATTTGAAGATTCAATTTTTGATGGAGCAAAAGTTAAAGGTAAAGAAACTCAAATCGAAAAGGAAGAGCGACTAAATGTTCGAGCAAAAGAAAAAGCTCGAATGAAAAATATTTTAGATCGTCAAAATAATTCTTATGAAGAGGCGCGAGCTTCAGGAAGTGATATTACTTGAGATAGTAAAACAACCGGGGAAGAACAAGCGGATCAACTAAAACGAATGCAAGAGGATGACGTCTTAAGAACGACAATTAAAGATAAATCAAAAGGTAGTTATGTTGTTAATAAAATAGTTTTAGATGAAGAAAATCAAAAAGACTATCTTTACAAAACCTCTAAACAGGACGTTAAGTTAAAAAATGAAAAAGAAGAAAATTTAACCAAGGCTTCGCTGAAACAAGAATTAGCAGAATTAGAACGCATGGAAGTCGAAGATTTTGATGATGATTTAAATCCTATTGTTTCGACTTCAAACACTCAAAAGCTAAATAAAAACGATCACGATGAAAAGAAAATTATAAAGCCAAAAAAATCACCGCAATCAAAACCTACATTTAGAGATTTAGATAATTTAGATATTGAAGAAATGACGGAAGAAGAGTTAATTGAATTCGAAAGAAGATTAGATGGGATGGATAATTAAAAGTAGCAAAAGTTGACAAATATTTGTCAACTTTTTTATTCCAATTAAATGGAATAAAAAAGTTTTGTCAGTGAAGTTTCATAGAAGCCCTGAGCTAATTTCTAAAAATGATTTTCTAATTGATATCTCATATACGTTATCGGTTAGGTACTTAACATTTTTAATCGGTGTTATACGAAGCAAAAACAATATTCAGATGTCAAGAAGCAATCTTTAATAAACACCCGCAGTGAGCGATAGAATGATTTTTATGTTCTTAATTAGACGATTTATTAGTTCGCTTCTAACTGGTCCTCTAAATTTATAATAGTTATTTTTTAGTTAATTTAACCATTGGCATTTCGATAAATATAAAAATTAGTAAGGCGAAGATAAAAAGCTATTCTTAAAATTGAATAGGCTTTTTTTATTCTTACCAAAGTTGGCTTTTAATAACGTTGGATAAACCTTACTTAGATCATAATCACCTTCGGTTGCTACCGCTTCATTTTTATTAATATATTCTAAAACATCATCATGATTACCAAAATACATGTTGATGGAGTCTTTTTTAGACACAGGTGCAAAAGTTTTATTATTAACGACAGTAATGACATGAACGTTATTTAAGTTAAAAGTTTTTCGAAATAAATGTGCATGTTTTAAAACAACATCATATTCTTTAGGCATGCTTAATTTTCTAGCTTTTCTATTATAAGCAAAAAAAGTATTCTTTTCTTGTTGAATCGATTTAACGCTACCTTCCATTGTTTTAGTAAAAATATATACATTATTTTTAGTAAGATAAACATAATCAAAGATAACAAAAGGAATTGCATTATTATTAGATTTAAAAGACGGGCCCTTAATAATCCGCGAACCAGAATTTGATTCCAATTGCTTTTTAAAGAAATTTCTTCATAATCCAGCTTGAATTCAGCCCTTAGAAAAATGGACTCAAGGCGTCGGTTTGATAACATAAACCCATAGACAACAAGCGATTAAAGAAACTGACCCGATTGCAAACAAAGCGTACATAATATCCTTACTATATTCATATCCTGGAGCACTATTTATTAAAAAATACATATCGATCATATTAAGTCCAATCCTTTTTAGTATTTTTATTATACCGAAAAGATTAGCAATCAAGAAATAAAAATAAATGCATATTGCAACACTAATTATTTTAGAGCGTTAAAATTCAAGTGTTACCACCACGGTAACACGACTAAGGTTAACCTAAACATTTAATGAAATACCATTCAAAAAATTAAAAATTTTAGCAATAGTTTAATCATAAGTTTTTTATTTAAGTTGAAATTTCTCAATTCTTATTTCTACTTAATTAGATATCAAACAGACTAAAGTTTCACACCTCCTTATTTTGTGAAACTTTTTATTTTATAAATTTATCTTGTCTATATATAGGTTTGGAATTATAATTTAATAGAGTCCTAAGTTTATGGAGGATAATAAATTATGATCATATGGAGATTTCAGATTTGGTAGTGAATCATATTACTCTAGAGGCGAAAGCCTTAAAGTAATATTTTCGTTACCTTTTTTTGTAATTTATTTAACCAAAAAAACAGGCCGCATTACAAGTGCGTAATATTTATAAGGAGGTATTATTATGTCTTATCCAAGAGTTTATCCAACAGGTACAACGATATATAATGCTAAAAAATGTTGAAACGGTTATACCGTTTTTCAAGGAATGGAAACTGGAATTGTTCTAATTGATATGAATGGTAAAGAAGTTAGAATGTGAGAAGGGATGCATGCGTTCCCGACCAAACTATTACCTAATGGCCATGTGATTGGTTGTTATGGAGAACGTAATCCTGAAATTGCTTTTCAAGACAACAAAAATGTTGTGGAATTAGATTTTGATGGAAAGGAAGTTTGAAAATTTGATCATTATGAAGAAATTAATGATCCTGGACAACCAAAAGAATGAATGGCACGTCAACATCATGACTACCAAAGAGAAGGTAATCCAGTCGGATATTACGTTCCAGGAATGGAACCTAAAGCAAAAGATTTCAAATCAATGATGCTAGTTCATCACAATGTAGTTGATAAAAAAATATCTGATAAACCATTGCTAGATGATGTAATTATTGAAACTGATGGCAACAATAAAGTTATTTGAGAATGAAAATGTTGCGAACACTTCGAAGAATTTGGTTTTGATGCTGCTGCAAAAGCAACAATTAAGAAAAACCCAAACATGCACCCAACTGGTTATGGCGATTGATTACACATTAATTCAGCTTCATGGTTAGGTCCAAATAAATGATTTGACGCAGGTGACACTCGTTTCAAACCAACCAACATTATTGCTGATAGTCGTGAATCAAACATTATTTTCATCGTCGATCGCGATACTAATAAAATAGTTTGAAAATTAGGCCCTGATTATAATGAAACACCTGAAATTAAGAAAATTGGTCAAATCATTGGTCAACATCACGTTCACATGGTGCCACAAGGGTTGCCAGGAGCTGGAAACATCTTAATCTTTGATAATGGTGGATGAGCTGGATATGGTTCTTCTAACCCCGGCAGTCTTGACGGAACTAAAAACTGTTTAAGAGATTATTCAAGAGTTATTGAATTAGATCCTATAACAATGAAAATCGTATGGGAACATAACCCTAAAAAAGCGGGATGATTAATGCCTTTTGACGCTAGTCGATTCTATAGTCCTTATATCAGTAGTGCTCAAAGATTACCTAATGGTAACACTTTAATATGTGAAGGGTTTGCTGGAAGAATGCAAGAAATCACTAGTTACCATGAAGTTGTTTGAGAATATATTAGTCCATATTGAGGAACTAAAACTCCAGTTAATATGGTTTATCGAGGATATCGTGCGCCATATTCATATGTACCGCAATTGAAAACTCCAAAAGAAGTTAGTATCAAACCGATTGATGTAACTAAATTTAGAGTTCCTGGAGCAGCTAAACCAGGATGTGCAAATAAAGTTAAAATTGAAAAGGCAGAAGAATTTGCAAGCGGTTCAGTTCTATGCGTTCTTCCGGATGCAGAATAATCTTTTAACCTATAGTGCGAGGTACAACTAATGGATTGGTTTTTACAATTTGTTACAGACTTTGTTAGTCAGCCCTCAATCATTGTTGGAATTTTTGTAGCAATTGGTTTAGTTGTAATGCGTGAGAAAGCTTCTGCAGCTGTTATTTCTGTCTTCAAGACAATTTGTGGTTTCCTTATTTTATCGGCCGGTGTTCATTTAACAACGGAAGTATTAATGGATTTTACAACTTTATTTAGTGGACTATTTAATACTGGTGGGGGAATTCCAAATATTAATATTACGCCATCAATTGCTGATCATTATAAAGAGATTGAGATGTTCTCGTCAATTTTATTGGTGTTTACTTTCATCGGAAATTTATTCTTAGCACGTTTTACGCGTTTTAAATATATGTTCCTAGCAGGTCCGGTATTATATTTCTTATGTATTGCTTTTTCATCTATTATTTTCATGATGGGTGGTGGATTTAGCTATGATGTTGCAACCGATACTATGAGCAATCCTAACCCACTGATTGATTTAAATAATTCGGGTCAATTTGTGATGATGCTTATTGGGGCTATTTGTGTTATGTCTATTTATACGGTTACTGTGACTTCAGCCTTGGCGAAGCACACTGCTAAAATAACTGGCTCAAATGGTTACTCAGCTTCATTTAGTGGTTGTTTTACATTCATCTTATCTTGTAAAATAGGTGATGCTATTAAAAAATATAGCAAAAGGGATGTAATCTCAGCAGAAAAAATAAAGTTGCCTAGAGGTCTTCAATTTATGTCTAACCAGGTTATTTCTGGAACCATCGTGATGTTGATTATATTCTTTGCATTATTTATTCCAGCTGGAATAATTCATGATTTGGATCCAACTAATGGAAGGTACTTTGGTAAATCTCTAGAATCAATGGGTGATAAAACCGCGATTATGGGTAGTTTACAAAACATAGTTGATCATGGTTGGAATTCTGCGCATACGCCAGGATTAAATCCGATTACAATTAGTTATACTATTACTGGTGGCGCCACAGGTTTATCAACCGTAGTTAATAGTGTTGCTACCGCTAAAAGTGCGCTTGCTACTTTGGGACAAGCTAACGTTTTAACTGTTAGTGCGACTCATTTGGTATTTGTCCCTAATGGATTAGGTTCCTTATTGACTAAAAATAATTGAATTATTAAAGCCTTTTTAGATGCCTTTACCTTTACTTGTGGTATTACTATATTAATGTTCGGGGTTCAAATGATAACTCACGAATTAGTGCCAGCCTTTAAAGGGTTTCAAAAATGTTGTAACGGAGTGAAGCCGGCTATTTCTGTCGCTGCCTTACTACCGTTTGCACCTAATTCATTGTTGATGGGTTTCCTATCTTCAATTGTAACAGGTGTTATTGGGATGGCTATCACAATAGGTATTGTTGCTGGAGTGGGTGGTACAAATGACTTCCAACCAGGAACATTACTTATCATAGTTCCATTTATGCTTACCGCGTTCTTTAACGGTGGAGTTTCTGGAATCTATGGAAATGTTAATGGCGGATATAAAGGAGCCATTATATGTGGTGGTATTACTGGTTTAGTTTCCACTTTCTTGCCATTGATATTTTTGGCGGGTGGTTGAATTATTGATCCAATGATCACATATGACCATTCCGATTTTGCAATTGGTTTAATTCCAGCAGTAATCGGTTTAATCCCTAATTCGCTAGCTGCTGAATTAGTATTCATGTTACTTCCTTTAGCGGTTGTAATAGCAATGCTTGTTGATGGTTTCATTTATGATAAAACTGCTTGTGCAGTATGTACAGTTAATTTTAAATCTAATGATTCACTTCATCCTGTAACGCCGTTTGATAAAACAGATAACGTCGAAGTTAAAAATGAAAAAAAGTTAGTTTAAAAAGCTAGCAAACAATTAAAAATAGAAGATTTATTTCTTCTATTTTTTTACACTACATAAACGCTTTAGGCTTAATAAGGGATTTAATTATTATCTATTGTGATTGATTATTAAGCATCCAATAGCCACCTTCCGATAACAGCTATTAATGCAAACAATTGTATTATCAATGGATATATAATATAATAATTTATAATTGGAGATGAAAATGCAGCATAATAAACAACATGAGAACCATAGTTTTAAGCTAAAAAGCAAGGCGATTTTATCTGTTCTTGAATTAATTAATAAGCAATTTTGAATGTCAAAATTTGCACCTGTTTTTGTTTTTGGATTTAGTTTAGTCTTTGTTATCATCTTTGGTTTCACAATGTTAGCTGTTGGTAATGAATTATCGTTTAAACAAGCGCTACCCGGTGGCATGGCAATAATGACAATGTCTGCAGGTGTTATTATTGCGCCACTGCAAATTTCTGAATTCAAAAAATCTGTTTTATTAAAGAGGATTGGGGCGACACCAATTTCAGCAATGGATTTCATTATAACAATCATAGGCTTTTATTTTATTTTAATGATTATTCAAATCTTGTGAATGTTAATGTGAACTTATTTAGTATTTGGTTGATTCAATACTGCTAAATATGGTATCGCTGGTGGTATTGATCAACCTCTAAAGGATATTATTTTCAATACCGACCCTAATAAGACTATACTGATTAATGGGTCGTGGGTTCCTGATCCACCGATTAATTTTGGGCAATGGTTTATTACTGAGATTTTTGCTATTCTCTTAGCTTTAAGTATTGGACTTATAATTGTTGCATTAAGTGGGTCATCAACAAATATTCTAACTGTATCGTTGCCTATTTTTTTAATTAGCATGATTTTATCAGGGCAACTTTTCTCAATCGCTGCAATTTCTAGATATAGTTTCTTGGTTGATATTTCCTATATTTCACCTGTGCGATATTCAACCGGGTTAATCAATACCGCCTGGAGTGGACATAATATTTTTGATATGAGTACTGCGGTTTCCCAATGGACCCCAGGGGCGCCTCCCGGATCAGAACCAGATAAAGTGGTTAAGGTGGTTTATCATATTTATGATTTATGATTAGATTGATTTGTTACATCGTTTCTAATTATTGGATTAAATATTATTACGATTAAAAATTTTAGCTGAAACGCAAGATAGTAATTCGTTAAAATAAAACCAAAAATAATTCATTCCATTAGGTTTTACTAATTTAATATTATCTAAATTGTAGATGGTTTATCATACTTTGTTTTTCATATCCATTATAATATAATGGAGGTATAAAAAATGACTAATACAAAAACAGTTGAAATTAAAACTATTAAAACGGCAGCTAAAACTTTAATTAAATTAATGGAAAAATACGATAATGTAACTTTTTTTGTTCATGAAAAACCTGACCCTGATGCTTTGGGATCAGCATATGGACTATCATTATATTTACAGCGGGCTTACAAAAAAGAAAATAAATCTTTTAGAATCGCAGGGATTGATGAATTAAATGCTTACACGAGTGATTTAGTGTTTAGTGAATATCAACAAGTTGCGCCAGATGATGACTATATTAAATCTTCATTTGGAATTATTATGGATACCGCCGATGAAAAACGTATTTTTACTGGTAAACATGTCTTATGTAAGGAAACCTTTAGAATTGACCATCATCCATTAGTGGAATATAATTCCGATTACCAATACGTTGACGCTAGTCACGCAGCAACATGTGAAATTATTACACTAATGATTGAAGAACTATTAATTCATCACGCATTTACAAGAATGAATCGTG
>JAACJV010000003.1 GCA_021378535.1 Ureaplasma sp. Hg1
CTTGTTGCAATCCAAATGCAACACCACCAAATGCGATGTTTAGTCACGGACCTATCAAGAATGAATAAGTAAATGCAATTACTGATGTAACTACTATTGGAATAAGTAGAATTGAAACAGCAGTTATAAAGTTTTCATTTCATTTAATTAAGTTAATCGCTTTTACTAAATATCCCGCTGCAAACGCACAGAGAAGGGCGGTTACAAAACCGACACCTTGAACTAAGTGTTTCGCATCACCAGGCATTGCCGCGAATATATTGCTTGGATCCAAGGCGCTACCATAAGTATAAACATAGGTACTACCAACAAAAGTTGCGATAACCGCAGGGGCGAAAGCCGCCCTACCTGCAATGGAAATCGCAATAAATCCTGACATCATTGCTCACATTAATGCAAAACCACCATTAGCGACATTCATTGCTAATGCTAATGCAGTGTTCTTAACGTCTCCAGCAGTATGACCACCAGTGCCATCTACCGTAGTAGTCCAAGTCATTCCAGGTAAAATTGATATTGCATGCAATATTGAGAACACAATACCTGAGAACACGATAAAGGGAATAAAGTATGATAAACCAGATAAAATATGTTTTCATCACTGTTTATTGGTTTTCTTACCTAAATTACCATAGATATCACCCTTTTCAGAGACATCCATATGTCCGCTGGTTTTCTTATCTTCTTTTACGTAAGTTTTACCATTCATAAATCCATTTGCAATCTGTGCACCTGGATTCTTAATCGAATCTCCAGGTGAAGTTACAAATAATTTTTTACCGGCAAATCTTTCCATAGGAATATCGACATCAGATGCAATTATTACTAAATCAGCATTTTTGATGTCTTCATCTGTTAATAAATGGTCAACTCCTTTTGAACCACGTGTTTCAATCTTAACTTTATGGCCTAACTTTTCACATTCCTGTGTAAGTTTTTTAGCGGCCATATAGGTATGAGCGACACCCGATGCACAACCGGTGACCCCGATTATATATTTACTATCAGCTTCATCAACTTTTTTAGATTCCTTCGCATTTGCTATCTTGTCAGGGACAGTAAATTTAGATTTCGAATCCTTATCTTTGTTATCCATATAAACTCCTTATACATTTGTATATTTTCTATAATTCAGTAAAAGTTGCGTAGATTTCATCTACGTTGCCTTTTTTCAATTTTTCTCTAAAATCATCTTCGATTAGATTAGTTGCAATATTGGATAAAATATCCATATGATTAGATGCGGCCTTATCTTTTGGTATCATCAAAACAATCGCTATGTTTGTGGGATTTCCATCCATTGATGGTCAATCTATTCCGTTTGCTAATCTAAAAAACATTATCGCTATTTCTTTTACATGTTTACTAACAGCATGAGGAATTGCAAAACCATCTTCAAACCCTGTAGTGTATTCACTTTCACGGTCACTAAAAGACTGAGATAATTTCTTAGCATTTTTAGTTATGCCTAAAACTTTTGCTTTTTCAGAAATAATTTCAAATAATTCTTCTTTTGTTTTAACAGCAACGTTTAAATAAATATTATCTTTTGTAAAATATTTTGAAACTTCGTTCATGAAATCTGCTCCCTTCTTAATCATTTGTAAAAACAAATGACATAATTATTATATTATCGTTTATTTTTTAATCAATATTTATTTAATTATTTATACAAAATAGAGGAATATTTTATTTCTCAATTATAGACAAATAAACATTTATTATTATTTTTTGTCTTTTAGACTAATATTATGTTTTTCCTTCATTTTGATAGTCAAAAGATAATATTTGTTAAACAATTCTGCAAAAGTAAGACCGGATCTCTTATAACCAACCCCGGTTGTGATTCTTAAATGCTTTAGAAAAGTTTCTACTGCTATATCAAAACCAGCTTGGATAATTGCATAAAAAATATAAAGTTTTTTATTAACTATATATTTTATAACCAAAAGACCCTTTTGAAGGAAACGTGGTTGAAGATATTCGATTAATTCAATATCTTCAACACCAAAAACAATCATTTTATTAATTGAATAATTATAGCCTTGTTTATTGAATCCTGTAATAATAATATTGTTGGCCTCATTAATGCTAATAGCACTTAAAAGCCCCAATCTTTTTTTATAAGAATTTTCTAACATTATTCCCCCTCTTAATCTAATAAGATTATTTTTATATAATTTTTCCATGATCTCGTTTATTGAAAATTATTTAATTAATTTCTTGCAAGGGCCTATGGCATTACATTATGTTTAATTATATTATTATTTTTTAAATTATCCATTTTATTTAATGTTAGTTTATTTTTGAATATCTAAAAGTGATTGTTTATGATTAAAGTTTTCATTGTTATTATTAAAACAAAATTGATATTTATGTTTTTAATACTTCTGTATTATAATGAGATATAAATAAAATCAGGTGATTAAATGAAAAATAACAAAGTATATACATTAACAATTGCTCCGGCATTAGATTATGTCATTGAGACCGATGATCAATTTAATAGTAATGGTTTGAACCGGTTTGAAAATTCTAATCTAGTGATTGGTGGCAAAGGAATTAATGCATCAATAATATTGCAAAACATTAAAATTAAAAATTCAGCTATTGCGCTACTTGGTGGAGAAGTTGGAAAAATGTTGAAAGCCAAAATATTAAATTATGGAATTGATTTAGTTAATATTGAAGTGCCGCAGCAAACAAGAATCAATGTTAAATATAATAATCCACAAAAGAGCTTTGAATTAAATGGTCCCGCACCCCAGTTGAGTGTTGAAATAAAAGATAAATTATTAGATGTAATTAATAAAATTGAAAAAGATTCATATTTATTAATTATGGGTAATTTTAAAGATGATGCCTTCTTAGACAAACTTTGTGAAGTGGCTTTTAAAAATGGTGTTGAATTAATCTTCGATTTAGACTCAGGGAACTTAATTAATTTATTAAAATATCGTCCATTTCTAATTAAACCCAATATTGATGAATTAAGAAGAATGTTTAAAGAAGAAAAAATAGATAAAAATAATTGTTGAGAATATATGACGAAGTTAAAAGCTATTGGTGCAAAAAATATAATTATATCAATGGGTGCAGATGGAGCATATTTATTATCTGCAGATGCTAACAAATACATTGTTGATCCAATTAAAATTAATTGTGTGAATCCCGTTGGTGCCGGCGATTCCATGCTTGCCGGTTTTCTAGGTGCTTATCTAAAGACAAATTCATTTATGGAAGCATTCAAATATGCTAATGCAGCAGGAGCTGCTACAGCAGCACAAACGTGATTAGCAAATAAGGATGATATCAATAAGCTATTCACTAAGAGCAAAATTAGAAAAATATAGTGTTCGCAAACAATATAGTAGTGGAATATTTTATTGTTAAGAATACAAGAATGATTATATGATAGTCATCAAAAAAAATTAACAACATTAGAAAAACATCATATTTTAGTTAAAACAAACGGACGTGAAAAAAGCTTCAAAATCCTATATGATGCTATTTTAAAAGAATAAATTTAGTCAAAGTAATTAATGGGATAATAACACTAAATAATAATATTGAATATTATTATGAACCTTATTGTTCATGGCGACGAATATCCAATGAAATTTGAAATATATTGTTACGTAGATGATATCCAAAAGGTTTTAATTTCAACCGAATAGCTAATATAGAATTACAAGAGACGATCAATATAATTAGCAATATTAGGAGAAAAATTTCTAACCTCAATGATTCTAATGAATTAAAGGGCAAATCTTGTTATGATAATTAAAGAGTTGCATTTGGAATTATAATTTACAAAAGGAATAAATAAGTGAATAAATTTAGTAAATATTTAACTGTTTGAATAATTATAGCCATGCTTATAGGTGTGGGTATTGGGTTTATTCCTGGAACATTTGAAGCTTTTAATGGCTCAAATGTTATGATTGGACCTTACAATATTATTTTAACGATCTTTCTAATCTTAATGATGATTCCAGCTTTTATGAAAATTAAATTCGGAAAATCAAAAAATATTATAAAGGATTATAAAGTTATTTTACTATCAATTTTTTTAAATTGAATTGTCGGACCCCTATTAATGTTTGGCTTAGCCATCGGGATTCTTTCTAATAGTGAAATGGATTTTCGAACAGGAATTATTATCGTTGGTTTATCTAGATGTATTGCGATGGTCGTTGTTTGGAACGGAATGGCTGGCGGTAGCAAAGAACATTGCATTGTTATTGTAATAATAAACTCAATCATGCAAATTATTTTATTAAGTTTATACATCTATCTTTTTACCGATAAATTTCCTAGTTTAATGGGGGTTAGCGTTTCAACTGGGACAATCGGGTTTAGTGCTATTATTGAATCTGTTTCAATTTATTTGTTCTTGCCTTTTGTTATTGGGATTATCCTTCACTACGTGATTGAATATTTTAAGGGTAAAGAATGATATGATAATACTTTTATTAAGCCAATTGATTTAATTGGTGGGATTGCTTTGTTGGTGACCATTACTTACTTGTTCGCACTTAAAGCGAAAGACTTTAATAGTTATCCTATTCCAGGTCTAAAAATAGTAGCCATTTTGCTAATTTATTTTATGATAATGTATAGTCTTTCAATGACCATATGTTGATTGCTTCATTGGAAATATGAAATTGCAGTTACAGTCAGTTTCACAGCAGCCTCTAATAACTTCGAATTAGCAATAGCTGTAACTATTGCTTTGTTTGGAGCGACAAGCGCTGAAGCATTCGCTGCAGTAATCGGACCTTTGATTGAAGTTCCGGTGATGATCGGTTTAGTAAAAGTCTCACAACTTATCAAGGATAAATTTAAATTTGAACCACAAGTAATTAAAATAAAACCATTTTTTTAACGAGTTGATTTAACACCTATTTATAAAAAATAATACTTCATTTTGATTAATGTGTGACGAAGCTAATTCATAACAATAAATATTAATAATAATTGAATTGATAAAATAAGATAAATGTTTTGAAATTAGTGGGTTAGATAGCGACTGATAAAATTATTTAGCATTTCATTAGGTATTTGATATTTTTCTTTTTTACCCATGTAAAATTTACTATAAATAAGTGCTGCTAAGAAGATAATTCCACCAGAGATTATCGTGTTACTTGAACCACATCAAGCAAATAACCAAATATCATTATTTTGTAATGCGCTAAAATAGAAAATATAAATCAGTGGAACAAAGGTGATTAAACCTTGAGTGATACTAGTTAAATTACTCATAAAAGTTTTGCCACACGATTGAAAGAGTAACATCCCACCAACGCCTAAAGCAAAGATGGGAATTTGCATGGTTACAATTAACATTAATGATTGAGCAAAATTTAAACCCTTTGAACCATATGTTCGTTCGACGTGGAAAAGGTTTAATAGTTGATTGCTAAAGCCAAAATTAATAATCACAATAACAATTAAACCATATATAAAGGCAAACATTATAGCAATGTAAAACGCTTGTTTAGTCCGTTGATAATTACCATGGGCATAATTATAACTTAGTAAGGCTCGAGCCCCATCAATAATCCCAAAAATAGCATAAAAGAAAAGGTTGTAAATTGGAATAATACCACCCATAATTCCTAAAAACATTGTTTCATTTAAACCACTCCCGCTTGCAGTTGCTTTAATAACGTGCAACATCACTGGAATATACACTAGATTAGCAATTGCAACTGAGAGGTTTCTCAAGAAGACACTACTACCTAATAGAATACTACTAATTAGAATTCTAAAATTAATTTCAAAATGTTTTAAGATTTGGAAATTTAATTTTGTTTTACTATGACGGTTCAAATAGCATAGATAAGCCATGATACTAATAAAATTAATAATAATACTAACTAGTGTAGCAATCCCAGCACCAGCCATCCCTAAAGCGACAACACCCATTAATAAGTAATCCATTAGAATATTTATTAAACTACTCACAACACTACTAATAGTAATATATAAAACTTTGTTTTCACCACGGTTTAAAAAAGTTATTAAATTGATTAAAGCACTAAAGACTAAAGATAGGTTTAATCAAAAAATAAATTGATTACTCCATTTAAGTGTTAATTGGTTAATTCCTCAATTCAGAAGGCTAGTGGGATCTTGATTATCAACCAATTGATTTGGTAACATTATGTGCAAGATTTGACCACTAATAAAAATCATAACGAAGGTAACACATAAACTAATAATTATGCTTCCATAAAAACCGGTTCGATAGATGGTATCAATATCAGTAAATTTACGACGGGCTAATGCTTGACCAAATAAAACTGAACAACCCCCTGAAATTAAAAAGCTAAATGAGGCAATAATCATTCCTAAAGAACTATTGAAATTAATTGCACTACTAACAGCATTAGTAATGGCATCTTGATAATTATCGACATGATTGATAATGTTGTTTCATTGACTATTACTATATAATGGTTTTAGTACAGCTTCAATCGTATGAATGTTATCAGTTGGAATAAACCGCACCATCATTAATTGGTCAATGAATAGATAAACTCCCATCATTAAACTAATTAATAAAGCAGGCATAATCATTTTTAATGACATGTATCAAATATTAACATGTTCGAATTGATAAATTTTTTTATCCTGTTGGTGATTAGTTTTAAATCATTGTGGGTTTATCATTAAATGATTTCCACCAAACATTCATGAAGTAAATCAATGTGTTTTGCACATAAGTGATTGTCCCGGACATAGACGTTAATTAAGTCATCATAAAACATTCGATAAGCATCCAATTGATGTGGTACTGATAAATCAATCCCTTCAATTAAACGCAATCCCATCATTAAAATTTGTTGGTAATATTCTTTTTTCTTTAGTGTTTCTTGTTTTACTTCTCAATTATAAAGATCCCCTTTAATGTTATAAAGAGTTTGATTTTCAAAACCACTTGCCCCAAATCCGATAGCACGTCATTCGTGGGTTTTTCAATAAGCTTTATTATGTTCACATTGTGTCTTAGGATTAATTGATCAGTTGCTTATTTCATAACGATGATAACCAGCAGTTTCAAGACCATTAATAATGTAGGTCATTTGTTCGCCTTCATTATCTTCGTCAATTGTTTCACCCTGAGCATTAAGAATAGAACCGTCCTTAATTTCTAATGCATAAAAAGAGACGTGAGGAATTTCATTGTCCTTTAATAGCTTTATACTATTATCAATGTCTGATAAGGCAAGGCCTTTTAAATTATAGATAAAGTCAACTGACACATTAAAAATATTATTTTTATATAATAGTTGAACAGCGTTAATAGCATCTTCAATGGTGTGCTGACGGTTAAGTTTACGAAGGATATCGTTATTTGTGGTTTGAACACCAATGGAAACACGATTAATGCCATACTTAGTGAATAAATCTACTTGTGCTTGATCGATTAAATCAGGATTAGTTTCAATTGTTCATTCGTATGTATCTTGTAAGTAAGGCTGAATCTCAGCTAATAAAAAATCCAAATCTTCGTAATCCAAAGCATTCGGTGTTCCACCGCCTAAAAAAACAGTTTTGTATTGTTTTAAGTCAGATCCAGCTTTTAGTTCTGCAACCACCATTTGAACATATTTTTTTGTATCTTGGCCTTCTTTTAAAACGCGTGGAAAATCACAGTAACTACAAATATGGTTACAAAATGGGATATGAATATATAAATGTTCAGTCATGATTACGCTCTTTTCCCATAAAATTTCTTAATGTAGTCCATTAATTCACTAATGTTATCTTTATCATAATCGTATTCTAAACGGCGTGCGTAACGGTTGCGACATCAAGTCATTTGACGTTTCGCTAATAGTCTTGTTTTTCGCTTAATGGCATCTTTACTGATGGTTGTTTTATTAATCATACCTTCATATATATCACGGTAACCAATTGCTTTAGCAGCATTTAAATCCGCAAAGTTTTCATGTTTTTTAACTAAATCCTTCACTTCTTTAGCTCATCCGTTAGCGACCATCTCATCAACCCTACTATTTATTTTTTCATACAACAAAGCACGATCACGGTTAACATAAATAATAAATGGATCATAAACATAACTATTATTATGATTATCTAATTCACTTTTAGGTTTGCCAGTAGCAGTGATGATTTGGGCAGCTCGTAACAAGCGTTTATAATTTTTAGGACCAATCTTTTCAGCCTCAACAGGATCTTTATATCAAACAAATTGATATAGCTCTTCAATTTTTCAAGCTTGAATTAATTCGCTTTGTTTAGACTCTAAAGCTCGACTGCCAGCCTTATCTAAATCATAACCTTTGATTAAAGCATCAATGTATAAGTGACTACCGCCACATATAATCGGAACACGTTTACGTTTTATAATATCTTTAATAAGAGTTTCGCCAATTTTTTGAAAAATTTTAATGTCCCATGGTTCAGTGACTGAAATCGCACTAATTAAATGGTGCGGAACAGCTTCCATATCAGCTTTAGATGGTTTGTTTACTCCGATATTAAGCTCTTTATAAACTTGAAAAGCATCAGCGCTAATTATTTCGCCATTAACTTTTTTAGCGATTTCCATAGCGATGGTTGATTTTCTGGATGAGGTTGGCCCGACTATTACAATAATTTTTGCTTTCATAAGCATTATTGTAACATTTTAATAATAAATTTTTGATAAATAAAATTATCAATTGAATATTTTGGTTAAATTATTTTTGCTATTAATAATATTTCTTTGTGACATAATTTTATATCCATTTAATGTATAATATAAGGACTTTAAAGAAAAAGGAAGATAAATATGAAAAAATTATTAATTATTGAATCAGGCGGAAAAGTGCCGACCATTAGTAAATATTTAGGAAAGGATTGAATTGTTTATCCAACTAACGGACATATCCGTGATATTAAACGGAAAGATTCAAAATATAAATTTTATGGTTTTGACTTAAAAACATTTGATATCGATTGAGGTATTTGTAATTACGGTGATGGTAAGAAAATTAAGGAAATGAATGATTTAGCTAATGAAGTTGAAGAAGTTTATATTGCGACTGATCCAGATCGTGAAGGTGAAGCAATAGGATGACATGTAAAAGAAGTTCTAACTAAGAAAAATCAAGTTAAATGTAAACGTATAAGTTTTAATGTAATTGATAAAGAAACTATCATGAATGCGATAGATCACCCAACAATATTAAACATGGATTATATTCATAGCCAATTTGCGCGACGTATTTTAGACCGTTATATGGGTTTCCGTTTAGGTTATTATGTGAAGCGAAACGTTGAAGGGATGGGAGCAGGACGAGTTCAATCAGTTGTTTTAAAACTAATTGTTGATCGCGAAAAAGAAATTGAAGCAACACCAGTTAGTGATTGGTATGAACTTAATCCAAAACTAGAAAACGATACCATTCTAAGTGATGTTAAGAAGCAAAAATTTACATCATTAGAAACAATTAAAGCACACATTAGTACGTTAGATAAATCATTTCTATTAGAACAAAAAGATTTCATTCAAGAGAGTGCTGTTACGCGTAAGAGACCTTGTATCACTAGTGATGTAATCGCTTCATGTACAACTGCTTTAAAACTGCCATTAAAAGAAGTTGTTAATATTTTGAATCAACTTTACCAAGGAGTTTGAATCAATAATCAAAAAGTAGCTTTGCTATCATACCCACGAACTGACTCTGCAACCTTATCAGTTGGTTTTTGTGATAAAGCAATTTCATATGTGAAACAAGCTTTTAAAAAGGATGATTGTGATGATAGCTGTTGATTCAATAAAATGAAACAACGTGATAGTGCTCAAGAAGCACATGAGGCAATTCGCCCCGTTGATATTGACTTAACACCACAATCATTAAAGAATAATTTGAAACCAGAATTTTGATATGTTTATAATTATGTTTGAACTTTGACAGTTGCTTGTTTTATGAAACCAGCAATGCAAAAACATTATCAACTGCAATTCGATAACAATGGACAAAAATTTATTAGTAAATTTAAAGAGACTTCATACGTAGGACATTTACAAGTGTTCAATCCAATAATTGAAGATGATGCGCCGATTGATGAAGAGCAAGATGCTGCTAAAACTAATGATCTTGAAGTTAAGAAAAGTTATCCTGCTAAGAATTATAGTCGTATGTACGCTAAGAAAAAAACTACTTTGCCAAGTCGTTATACTGAAAGCAGTATCATTAAAAAACTTGAAGAATTAGAAATTGGTCGTCCAGCTACTTATGCTAAAATGGTTGAAAAAAACCTTGAGCATAAATATATTAAAAAAGATGGTAAAAGGAGTTACATTCCGACTCAATTAGGTTTAAATGTAAACCATTATTTAGATAAAAATTTCATTGATTTTATTAACACTAAATTCACCAAGGAGATGGAGGACGACTTAAATAGAATAGCCTCTGGAGAAATTAACTGGATTGATGATTATTTAAAAGGATTCATTAACAAGTTGAATTTGTGTTTACGACAATTAACTGTTCCTCGTTATTAAATTTTAATAGCAATTATATAAAGTAAAAAATAACGCTTTTAAAAAGCGTTATTTTTTGTAATTATCGAATAATCTATTTCTTATTATTTTGTTCATCTTCAATAATAATATCTTTAGTTTCTTTATTATAATCAATTTTATATTTATGGTTACGTTTTAATTTATTTTCAATAATTGCAGTTGCTAGTTTGTTTTCTAGGAACTTTTGGATATATCGTTTTAAAGGTCTAGCACCATATCGCACTTCAAACCCAGACTCTTTAATTTTAGCTTTTAATTCACTGCTAAATTGAACCGTAATGTCTTCATTAGCTAAACGTTTTGTTAAATCATCTAATAGTCGTGAGATGATTTGAAGAACAACACTATCTGTTAAAGTGTTGAATTGAACTATTTCATCAATCCGATTTAAAAATTCTGGTTTAAAATTAGTTTCAACTTCCTTCATTGCTAAATCATACTTTTTTTCTAGGAGCGATTCAGAACCAATATTACTAGTCATAATCACAATGGTATTTTTAAAATTAGCCAATCTACCTTGTGAATCCTTAAGCTGACCTTCATCTAAAACTTGTAAAAAGATATTTAAAACATCAGGATGAGCTTTCTCAATTTCATCAATTAAGATAACAGCATAAGGTTTACTTCTTACTCCTTCGGTTAGAGCGCCAGGTTGATCATAACCAACGTATCCCGGAGGAGCGCCAATTAATTTACTAACTGAATGCTTTTCCATATACTCACTCATATCAAGTCGTAATAACGCTTTTTCATCATCAAATAAATTAATTGCCAAAGTTTTTGCAACTTCAGTTTTACCGACACCGGTTGAACCTAAAAATAAGAATGAACCAATTGGTCTACTTGGATCATTAATTCCAGCACGTCCTCTTAAAACTGCTTTACTTACAACTTCAAGCGCTTCATCTTGACCTTTAACACGTTTCTTTAATTCTTGTTTCAAATTTAGTAATTTACTTTTTTCTGTCTCAACAATTTTATTTAAAGGAATTCCAGTTGCTCGACTTATAACTTCACCAATTTCATTGGCTGTAACTGAATCTCGCACTAATGTTTTATTATTTTTAAGTAAAGTATTTTCTAATCTTGAAAGTTCTTTTTCTAAAGCTGGAACTGTTACATATAATAGTTTTGATGCTTTTGCAAATTCACCTTCAATTTGAAATTTTTCAACTTTGTTCTTAGAAGCTTCAATGCTCTCTTTTAATTTAATTAATTTATCATGTTCAGCCTTTTCAGATTTTCATGTTTTATTTAACCGGTCTTCTAAATTAACGGCTCGTTCTAATTTATTTTCAATCGCTTGCAAACGTTGCTTAGACTTTGAATCTGTCTCTTTATTTAAAGCAGCTTTTTCAGTTTCCAAATGAATGATTTGACGTTTAACTGTGTCTAGTTCAGTTGGCATTGAATGCATTTCAGTTTTTACTCTTGCAGCAGCTTCATCAATTAAATCAATTGCTTTATCAGGTAGAAAACGATCTGAAATATATCGATCAGACATTTCTACTGCAGCTACTAATGCTGAATCATGAATTTCTACACCATGAAATAATTCTCATTTTTCTTTTAAACCCCGCATAATAGTTAAAGATTCTTGCTTGCTAGGTTCTCTAACAATAATTTTTGTCATTCTTCTTTCTAAAGCTGAATCTTTTTCAATGTACTTACGATATTCACCTAACGTTGTAGCACCAATTAGTTTCACCTCACCACGCGCCATCATCGGTTTTAAAATATTAGCAGCATCCATTGAACTATTGGGACCGCTTTTACCAGCACCAACTAATTGGTGGATTTCATCAATAAACAGAATCTTACGACCATCTGATTTTTTAACCTCTTTAATTATCTCTTGCAAACGTTGTTCAAATTGACCTTGAAAACTCGCTCCAGATAAAATTGATGACATTGATAATTCATAAATTTCCTTATCTAATAAATTATCAGGCACATCTTTAGAAACGATTCGTTGTGCTAATCCTTCAACAATGGCGGTTTTACCAACACCGGGTTCGCCAATTAAAACTGGGTTATTTTTAGTTCGTCTACTAATGATTTCAATAATCCTTCTAACTTCTTCTTCTCTCCCAATTACAGGATCAATTTTGCCCTTTTCAACTTCTTCATTTAAATTTCGTCCAAATTTTGTTAGCGGGTTTGGTGCGCCAGGACCTGAGTTTTGTGTGAATTCCATTTGTTGTTCCTCCATAATGTTAATTAATTAAGTATAGTAATTATAACATATTAATTAGCACTTGGTATATTAAAGTGCTAATTAATTATTTAATAGTTTTCCCTTGAATATTATTATCAATATTATTCTAATAATTATATTTTGCTATCTAATAATTTATAGTTAAAAACATCACTTTTTATAGAACTAAATCGATAAAAAGTGATGTTTATTTTGCCACAGTGGAAGTAATTAAACCTCCTGCTATTAACATCAATAATTAATATTTTAAAATAATTATTTATTTGTATGTATAATAACTTTATAATTTTAGTTTACTAATTTATTGATGAGAACTTATTTAAATTGATAAACATTTAAAATTTACAAAAGAAATAAAGTGGAATCACAAATATATGTGAAGATAAAATCAAATTTACAAGGAGAAATAATTTGAACAAAATAAATAAAAAATTAATAATAAAATTATTAATGATAACTGCAGCATTAAGTATCGTTACAATTCCAACGGTCGCTGTTTTAACATCATGTAGTAGCAGTACTACTGATGATAAGGATAATAAACCAAAACCTGCACCGGTTATATATAAAATTGATAGCAGTAGTTTAACAGTTGATGAAACTAAGCAAACAATAACTATTAATAAAGAATTAAAAGCTAATGATACTGATGTAACATACACCGAAATCGATATTGATTTAACTAAAGTAAAAGTTGCTGATTCAAGCCAAGCGTACGAAGTAATTATTCCAAACGAATTTTCTAACAAGAAAAATATAACAGCGATTAAAATATTTGGTAGCGAAAGCTTCGACTCTTGAATTAATAAGGATTCTTGATCTCTTTTAATAGCTTTTGATAATTTAGATACTTTTGGACTTGATCACATTAATCTAACACAAACCAAAGATGACCCTAGCGTCGAAGCTATCGTTAAAGGCGATTTTGAGCAATTAGTTAAAAACGATAAATTAACGTCTTTATCATTAATAAATATGAAAAACATATCTTATGGAGTGAATAAAATTAGTGCACTTGATAAATTAGAGGAATTAAATTTAACTAATGATGAGCTAAATTCAACCCCTACTTTCGTTAGTGATTTAACTAATCTAACGTCTCTAGATATATCTTTTAATAGAATATCAAATATACCACCTAAAATAGGAAATTTAACTCACTTAAAAGAGTTATATTTATATGGAACTAATTTATCGGAATTAACTCCTTCATTTAGTAAATTAATTAATTTAGAAATACTAGATTTAGCTGGAAATAATTTTGACAAGGTTGCGCCGGCAGAAGTTTTTGAGTTAACTAATTTAAAAACTTTATCGTTCGGAGGAGATTCTTATATTACAGATTTAACTGACAAAATTGGTAATTTAGTTAATTTAACGACTTTGACGCTATATCAGATGGACGGATTAACAGTTCTTCCCACGACTATAAAGAATTTAACCAATTTAAAAACATTGACGTTGAATGATTGTCATAACCTTTCATATATTCCAGATGAGATTGGAAATTTATCTAATTTAGAAAACTTAGATTTAACTGAATGTTCTGCATTAAAATTTATTCCAAGTACAATTAAAAAATTGCCATTAAAATTTTTATCAATCCCGGGAAGTGTTAAATTTAAAAATAAAAACGAACCACAAGAAGATGCTAAAGATCTCCCAAAAGACATTGATGCCGCAAAAGAAATTTGAAAAGATTTAGAAAATTATATTAACAATTAAAGTTTATAACCGTGATAGTAAAGTTATTAAGATTATACTTGCGAACCACAACATTAGTATTAGTAAGATTTAAAGTCTTTTAAATAAAACACAGGTGTCTTAGAACAGGTTTGAACGAACGTTATCTATTGTACTGATAGGAGACCGATAAAATATCTACTGTTCCGCAAAAGCATCGCTTATTAAAAATGACCTAAATTCACAAAACAAGTGCGATAATTGGATTATACCAAGATGCCATGTAAAATTCTTAGGATAAATTAAATCCTAGTAATTTACGTGGCATTTTATTTATTTCATTTGTTATTTCTTTGAACAAAGCATTCCATACGTCATTGGAGCTACGTTGAGAATAATGATAAGGTTGTCAGTAATAGTACTTAATACTAAGCTCCTTACATAACAAATATAGTGAGCAAAATTCTAGCCATTATCAGTTGCTATTGAATTCACTTTTAAACCATTAGTTTCAATGATATCTCTTATAGCTTCATTGATAGTTGGTGTCTCCTTATCTAATACAACCCACGTAAACGTAAACATTGTCTTCAAATAACTATTGTAATCACATTCTTTTTTGATCCTCTACAAGAGTTTATTAAATCGATTTCAAAATCATTATTGTTTTTACGTTCGTTAATTAAATTGTTCCTAAGCGCAATCGGTATTCCTTCCTATCTAAATGATGAAGTAGCTACTCTTTTGCCCGAACCTTTATATTTTTTACGGCGTAAGTCTGTATCCTTAATAGTTATTTTATCACTATGGATTCAGTTATATATAGTTTGATATGATGGCATTTTAATGTTCCTATCAATTTTAGCGATGTTTCCCACGCAGGGATAAACCCCATTATATTTGCAATCAAAGTTTGCTTTAAAGATATCAATAAATTGTTTATGGTCATTCGATTTATCACAAATTTATTTAATCTTTTTTCATGTAAAACTAATGAGTTCAACGGTCGTTGCATTTTTTGTTAAACGAATTTTGTTCTAGCTCATGACATATTATCAAGGGATGAAGACTGCAAGTTTTCGCTATTTTTCTTGCTGATCATTTATGGTATATGTAAAACATAAATATTAAATAACAATCTTTTACTTTGGCAAACTTATTAAAAAAGTAATGTTTTTATACATAAACTTGTAATACTTTATCTATGATATTTTGTGATATTCCCTCACTTTATCTATGATATTTTGTGATATTTCCACACTTTATCTATGATATTTTGTGATATTCCCACACTTTATCTATGATATTTTGTGATATTTCCACACTTTATCTATGATATTTTGTGATATTTTAGTTAAATTTAATAGTATTATTATATAATAAAAACAATAAGTTAGGATAAGGAAATTTATATGCAACGTAAAATTTATGATGAACTTTTATTGTGGAAAAGTAATGAATATAGAAAACCTCTATTGTTAGAAGGCGCAAGACAAATAGGTAAAACAACTATTATTAAAAAATTCATTAAAAATGAATTTGATAATTTTATATTTATAGATCTAGAGAACGATTTAGAATTAACTAAATTACTTAACTCTAGAAGACTCAACGCAAAAGAATTATTAGCAACATTTGAACTTCATTTTAATAAAATAATTAATAAAGATACAATTTTATTCCTTGATGAAGTTCAAAATGTACCTTATTGTATTACTTTATTAAAATACTTAAATGAAGAAATTGATAGCCTAAAAATAATAGCCTCTGGAAGTTTAATTAGTCTTAAACTTAATAACTCAAAAATATCATATCCTGTTGGTAAGATTGATCATCTATATATGTACCCGATGGACTTTGAAGAATTTTTGATTAACTCTGACAATCATATGCTATTAAAACTAATTAAGGGCAACTTAATTAGTTTGAATCCTATAAATGAACTGGGACACCAAAAACTTATGTCCTTATATTATGATTACTTAATTGTTGGAGGGATGCCCGAAGCTGTTCACCGTTATATTAGAAAGGGATTAAACGAAGCAACAAAAATAAGACGAAATATATTACAAGATTATCGAGAAGATATTAGTAAGTATTTTGATGATAAAAATGTAGCTAAAGTTTTAAAAATTTATGATAGTATTATTCATCAATTGCTAAAAAATAATACCAAATTCCAAGTATCTAAAATTAATTATGAGGGACAGCCTTCAATAAGATATAGAGAATACGAACCTATGATAATAAATTTAGTATTATCTAGAATTATAAATAAACTTCAATATATTGATAAAATATTTAATCCTTTAATAATAAATACGATTGATAATTCATTTAAATTATTCTTAAATGATGTTGGTTTTTTTAGTGAAACAGTTTCATTGAATAGAATCCAAATAGATAATAATGATGAAATTTGAACTAACGTTAAGGGTGGTCTAACTGAAAATTTTGTGTACAACGAGTTATTTAAAATAAGAGATGTATATTGTTATAAATACGTTAAAAAAAGTCATCAAAAAGAAATTGACTTTATTATGCAAGGCAATAATTTTAATCAAATAATTATTGAATGTAAATCATCATTTAATAAAAGAGCGGTTAGTTTTGATAATTTTATTAAAACAACAGATAAAATCATCGCAATTAAAACTAGTCCAACAAATTTCTACTTTGATAAAATTACTAACATAAAACATATCCCTTTGTATGCAATTGGTATTTATATTAATTTTCTTTATCAAAACAAAATTGCCTAAATCATTTAATATGGTAAGCAATTTTAAAACTTGATAAATAGATATACTAACATTCGAATATATATTTGAATTAATTGCATTAAATAGCAAAAAGAATTTACCCTTGTGAACTATATAATCGTCAGTATTGATAAGACTTAAGGTCTTTTAAATAAAGCCTTACATAAAGACAACTAACATAGAACTAACTTAAGCTATCTTATCTATTGCATCAATAGGAGCTTTGTTAACATTAATATTACTGATTAAACTGGAATAAAGTTTATCATCATCAGAATCTAGATAAAACTATCTACAGTGCTATCCAATAACTACTCAGAAGTAGTTATTGGATATTTTTGACATACTACATATGGTAATAATTAATCATGCGTTTAAAACATTATTTTATTTTTCATTCTAATTTAAGATATTGTATAAATTTTATCAAATAATGGTTTTATAGTATTTGATAAATGATGGGAGATAGCAATTACAGTGAAATCTTTATTATTTAATAAATTCAATTCAATCTTTTCACCCGTTTGTTTATCAATTGCTGAAGTAGCTTCATCTAATAAGAAAATTTTCTTATCATGATATAAACCGCGAGCGATAACAAGCCTTTGTTTTTGTCCACCTGATAAATTGATACCATTATTAACAATCGCGATATTATAATTATTATCATTTATAAAATCTTCAAGACCACTAAGTTTAATTACCTTTTGAAATTTCACTAGATCAAATGGTTGATCTAGAATAATGTTATCTTTAATGGTTGTGTTAAATAAAAAATTATCTTGTGAAATATAACAAATTTGTTTGTTAAGGGCATGCGTATAAGCTTTATTTAAAATCTTGTTATCCCATATAACATCACCGTTATAGTTGTCATAAAAAAGAGTAATGATTTTAAATAACGTTGTTTTGCCAGCCCCGCTGGCACCGATGATAGCATAGTTCTTATTTTTTTCAAATTGCATGTTAGTGTTTTCTACAATGGTTTTACCATTAAGTTCTAATGAAATATTCTTTAGAACTATATCATGTTCTAGTAAACTTAAGGGTTCTTGAATGTTTCATACTTCACTAGATTTAGGATTAAATTTTTCAAGCAATGGTTTGATGCCAGTTAACGCTACAATTGCATCAATGATTTTATGTGAACTACTATAGAAATTTGCAATCAATAAAGATAGCCCAAGTATTCACCCAATTTCAAAATCATTCCGTGTTGCTAAAATTACAATTAATATAAGGCATATAATCATACTTATCGAGGTTAATAATTTTAAAAGAAAACTATTGAAATTTTGAAATGTTTCCTTTTTATATTTAATTTCCTCTAAATCATCGCTTGTTGATATTGCTTCTTGTTTTGTAAATTTAAATAGATTGTAATTATAAATTACATCAAAACAAGACAACATATTTTTAGTTTTGGATGTAAATGTCTCTAACCCATCGATTACTTTTGTATTATTACGATTAAGTTTTTTAGCAAAAATCCTAGGTATCATAAAAGTTAAGGTTGAGATTGTTATCATAATAACAAGAATAAATCAGTTTACCAAACCAATCATTACAATACTAAATATTATGAATGAAAATAATTCAATAATAGCAAACATTGGTTTTAAAACTGATTCACTTACCAATTGAACATCATTAATAAAGTTAGATACATAACCACCAATTTCTTTTTCATGGAAAGTTTTATAATCTAAATTAAGGACATTAGTCATTTGAACATCCCTTAAATAATTATTCATTTGATATTCAATTTTATAAATTAAGGAATGTTTTATAAAAACGATAAATACTACTAATAACCACATTACTATATCAGAACTAAAAATAATTCAGAATATCTTCATGTTATGGGCGGTTGCATAATTGATACTTTCAGCAATTAAAGACTCACCACCGACTGTTAAAAGTGCTTGAAGGATACATAAAATTATAATGATTAAAAATAATATTCTATGTTTGTTAATAAAATTTTTCATATTAATTCTCCATCTCATTTGAAGACTTAGGATCATTATTATCAATTCTTGGAATATGATAAATTTTATTAAACAACGGTTCAATGGTTGGTGATAAATGATGTGAAATAATAATAACAGTAAACTCGCTATTATTTAATAGATTCAATTCGATCTTTTCACTAGTTTGTTTATCTAATGCAGATGTCGCTTCGTCGAATAGGAAAATTTTCTTATCATGATATAGTGCTCGAGCTATTATAATACGTTGCTTTTGACCACCCGATAAATTAGGGTCATTATCACTGATGGCCATATCGTAGTGATTTTCATCAATGAATTCTTCTAGACCACTTAATTTAATTATCCTTTGCATTTTTACTAAGTCAAATTTTTGATCTAAAATTATATTATCTTTAACTGTGCTATTGAATAATAAATTATCCTGTGAGATATAGCAGACTTGATCGTGTAAAGCACGAATGTATTGCTTACTTAATGTTTTATCATCCCATTTGATATCGCCTGAATAATCATTATAGAAAAGGGTTAGGACTTTAAATAATGTTGTTTTACCGGCTCCGCTCATTCCTACAACAGCGTACTTATTATTTTTTTCAAATTCCATATTAATATCTTTAAGGATTAGTTGATTGTTTAGTTTTAGTGATATGTTGTTTAGTGCAATTTTGTTATTTAATTGTGGTAAGACTTCTTGTTGATCTCAAAGCGGAACGACATCAATTTCAAATTTTTCAAAAAGCGGCTTGGCTCCTCTTAATTTTAAGATATCATTAATAGCCATATTAGATGAATTAAAAAATGTTGCGATCATCGTTGCTAATCCTAATATTCAACCTATTTTAATATCGCCATTGATAAATAATAGAAAGGTTATTAAAATAGTAATTATTTGACTTAGAATACTAATAAAATTAATATTCAATTCAGCAAAGTTAGTATATTTGTGTGAATGATATTTCACATCTTCTAATTCCTTACTAATAGTATTTGATTTAATTTGGGTTGATTTGAAAAGGTGATAGTCATAAATAACGCCAAAACCTGAGATTAGATTCTTAATTTTAGAGGTATATGTTTCTAGGGCGTTGATAACCTTAAGATTATAATTTTTAGTTTTTTTAGTAAATAGTTTTGGTACAAAAAAACTAAAGAGAAATAGTATGACCATTGGAACAAAAATAATTCAGTTAATCATAGCCACTGTGATGGAAGTAATAATAATCATAAAGATATATGAAATTGCTCCAAAAAAGGGACTAATTATTTTATCTTCTACTAAATAAATATCATTAGTAAAATTTGATAAATAATGACCTATTTTTTTATCATAGAAACGAGCTTGTTCTAAACCTAGAATATTAGATATTTGAACGTATCTTAAGCAATTATTTATTTTTCGTTTTAATTTAAAAGTAAGATTATTTTTGATTCATCAAGAGATAACCATTATAAATGTTAGACCAATATAAATTCCTAATGCAATTCTAAATGGATTTGTTTTTCCATCAACAGCAAAATTAATAAATTCAGATAAAAAAATTGAAGAGAGCACAAGAGAGGTATCTTGAATTAATGATAGAAGAATAATTAGTGAACCTAACAATCAATGTTTTTTAATAATTTCCTTCATCTTAAAACCCTTTCAGTGTTGATAACATATTAAACAGAGTTGTTAATAATTTGATTAAATAAATTTTTTCAAATTATAGATAAGGTTATTCCTATTTATACTTATGCTTAATTATATCTTATATTTAAAAGCTAATTAAATGACATGACTATATTTAGAATTAATTTATTAAAATATTTGATAAACCAATTAATGACTTAAAATTATAACATCAAAAGTCTAATTAATCACCAACAGTTTAAAATATTATTTTTTTAATAAAATAGTTCATTTTTAGTGAAATAGGTTTATTAAACATAATGATAATAATGAAGACAATATTCACAATAGTTTGATAATTTTTTACCCAATAATGAATAATTTTGAATTAAATATCATTTTGTTATAGTACTTCGTTGGAATTTTTGATGCAATATTAGCTTAGTTAGGCAAGGATAAATTATTTTAAATTTTAAATATTAGAATATGAAAGTAGTTACAATAATTTCAGATTCGCATGCGAAGATTATAATTTATAATAAGTAGTATTTCTACTAATTATTATAATTTTTTATATGCATTTTTATAATTATTTGTCAAATTAATAATAAGAAATAAAAAAATATTTGAAATTTTTGTTGATTTTCTTGCATTTTTATGTGTAAAATCTATATTGTAGTTAAGAAATGCTAATTAAATACGTAATTATTGAATCATATATAGATTTCTCATAATTATATTAGTGTTTTATGAACTTACATAAAAGGGTATATAAAAATCGGGGGAAAGAATGAACAACAATGATAGTGTTCGTAAAAGTAATGATAAGAAGTCAGTAGCTAGTAGCAAATTAGGGAACAGAAGTGTTTCAAAATTTGCAGATACTAAATCTTCTTCTACTTCACGAACAAGAAAAACAAATATGTCAGCTAAATATTCACAAAAATCACGAACAGTTGCTAAAAGTAAAACTAGTAGCAGTTCTCGTGTAGATAGTAGCGACTCTCGTGTAAAGGCTAATAGTTCACGAACAAATGCTAATAAACTTTCTAACCAATCTACAATTAAGAGTAATGTTAATAGTAGATCTTATACAAGCGATAGTAGCTCAAAATTGAATAGTAGCAAACCAGTAACTAAGAGTAGTACTAATAGTTCACGAGTAAATGCTAACAAATATTCTAGTAAACCTATAACTAAGAGTAATGTTAATAGCAGAACTCGTGTAAATGCTACAAAGCATTCTGGTGGATCTAGAAGTAAAAGTGCATGAAATAAGAAAAGATTGGTAGGCGTTGGAATTGCTTCAACGTTAGCAGTCATGGGAGTATCAACAGCATTATACGTTACACTTGCGAGTGATCAAAATTCTACGAGTGATCAAAATTCTATTAGCCAATATCAATTTGATGGGCAAACATTTAAAACACAACAAGATGCTTTAGATTATGCAGATAATAATGTTAAAGATAATATGGCATGACAAGATGGTAGTCAAACATATAATAACGTTGCTGAATTAGGCACTAGTATCAACGACAACATCCAACCAATAAGTGGTTATACAACAAGTGATAATAAGGCCGCAACTTTAGAAGACGACGGTTCAATCTCAGCTGAAAGTTTAGCAAAGATTAGCTTTGATCAAAAAGCTGATACTGTAGCAGTTTATGATGGCGCTAGTGATAGCATTTATAAAACAAAAACAGATGCACAAGAATCATATTTACAAATTCATAATGCTTATTACTTTAATAACATTTATTTCCATACATTAGATGACTTATATAATTATTTAGTTAATGACTATATTCCTAACGGTGGTTCACCTGAAGCTTCAGTTCGAATTATCGGTGGTCCTAATGGATCATATTCACATCCAATTGATTATAGTTCTCCAGATGCAAAAGCAAAAACTGATGACTTCGTAGATAGTAATTATAAATCAATGCTTGAAATTAAGAACGGAACAAATTCATATCAATACGCTGACACAATGAGTATTAATGAAGTTGTTGATGCAATCAACCCAAATGATATTGATTACACTCATATGTATAGTACCGGTGGTAAAAGCGAATATATAGTTGATACATCAAAAGATGATGATTACACGCTGACTGGTCCATATCTATATGAAGGCCACGATATAACATCTATTACCAATCCAAATATGTGAACTGAAATTGCACCTACCGATAGTAAAGTAGTTGATACTTATGTTAATGATATGATAGGTAATTTCTTTGGAACAGTTTTCTCTGATTCTAAAGATATAAGTGATACCGACCTTTTGTTTAATGCAGCACCAATGCTAGACACTAGTGAAACTTATATGAGTTATTTGAAATCTTTTGATAATGAAACATATAACTTTATTTTAGGTGTTAGAAAAAATATTTTAAGCGGTAAACGTAATAATAACTTTTATGATATTCCAGCATTTTATTCTTCATTACTTGAACACATGGTTATTAAAAAACGACCAAATGTTGAAATTGATAAAACGCGAGATTACTTTAAAGCTATGACTGATTACTATAATCAAATTATTCAAGTTATGATGCCTCAATCAATGCTTACAAATGTAGAAAACGGTGATGTATTTAATTTAACTAGTTTGTTTGGATTTGACAAAACTGATTTCAATTATGCAGTAGGTATGGAATATTATACTGATATTTTGAAACAACAATATCCTAATCTTATTGCTTCAATGGAATTGGGATCACAAGCATTGATTAATGCAAGTACATTACATGGTGTTCTACCTTTTAATAAAACACTTGCTAAAGATTGTCTTGATGACACTTATGCTCCAGTGGATTATAGAATTAATAAAGACAAAAACAATGATTACATTCAATCTGAATATGATGGATTAGAACAAGTGTGAAACAATTTTAGTTCAACAAGTATGGATGACTTTGATCACACAGTTTCTGATGCAACTAAACAAGCATATCCTAACTATAATGAAATTGCAAAACCAGTTATTTTAATTTCAGGAGTATTTGATCAAGCAATGAACCTTGAATATAATGATGAAAATAGCAATAACAGTAACGGTTTAAACAGTAGTTTGAATAGTGGCTTAACAAGTAGCTATGTCAATGTTCATTCATCTTCTGAATTTAAATCTGTAAATAAATATGGTTTTAGTTCATTGATGAATGCTTCAAGTAAAGCAGGCCTTGGTGGTTTTGACCATAAAAAGACCCCAGAACAAAATTATAAAAAAGTTTTAGATGATTTATCATCAAGTACAAGAAGAGGTCCGACAGGTAAAAGTGTTTATTCAGCTGCACTAACAGCTCAATCAAATTTACTTGAAATGGCTTTAGAAAAGCAAATGAGAACTGACCAAGGTATTGATAGATTTAAAGTAAGTCAATATGATAGTCAAGGCAGAGATGTAGCTAAGCAAGTACTTTCAACAATGTCATTGGCTTTGAATTCAGTGTCAGGATTAGATGCTGTTAAGGATATCCCAGAACTTGAAGTTGCACTTAAAGTAATGTCAACCGTACTTGCTATATGTAGTATGTTTATGTTTACTTATAAACATTCATCTTACATTTACACAACAACATCAAATGTTTCATATGTTTGAGATGGTGGTGTTACCAAAAGTAGATTCTTTGGATTAATTACTGAAGATGTTTCAACAATTAACGACATGAAAATGAATGATCCGATTCAATTAAACGCTCCAAGAAATATGGACTATTTATATTACAATGGAAATGTTTATGATGGTACTACTCCAACAACTCAATTAAAAGAGGATTATGCGAGAGACATTATTGAAGGCACTACTACTAACAAGGATATTACAACTGTTTACACACTTAAAGATGATCCTAATAATAAGGAACATACAAGATCTGAATTTACTTTTAATTCAGAAGCAAAACTTGAAGATGATGTTTATGGAAGCATGAAACAAGTCAATGACAATAAATATAGTACTGACAATAATTACACCTTTGCAAACGGAACCAAAGAAGAAGCTAGAAAAATAGTTGATGAAATAAATCCGGTGCAAATTGTGCAACTTCCAGAAATGGATAAAAATAATTATGCTATCGATAATTCCCAAACATACATCACACCAGGTGATGTATATAATGGAAAGACCAACAAAATTGAAACCGAGGCTTCACGGGATCCTAATAACGAACACAACTATATAATATTAGATCCTAATACAAAGGCGAATAAGGATAAAGCGAATGCTGATGTTGAAAAAACAGCTCATGAACAAATAACTAAGCAATTTAATGCATTGGTTAATGTAAAATCTAAAAACGTACTTAAACAAGATTTATTAAGTGCAACGTCATTTAATGCATTGGAAGGTTCAACTTCTTATGTTGATGCGACAATTTATCAAGTCGAAACTTATCCCGGCGATTATAAATACTTTAACGATTATAATAGCGCAGCAAATTATTATTATAGCTTTAAGGATTACGTTGTGCAATCAGCATACTATTACGATAATATGATGGTAGCAAACAGTGAACAATCATTCCATGATTGGGTCCTTAGCAACACAGAGGAGGTTAAATAATGAATAAGAAAAATAAAATACTAGCAATTGTTTGCTCTTCATTATCAGTAGCAACAATTACAGTTGGTTCTATCGCTGGAGTTCTTACTTCAAGCAATACAACACAACTTCAATCTAGTAAAGATAATCATTATAACGATCAATCTATTTCATATAATGGTGTTGACTATAAAAATGTTGATAGTGCAGCCAATCAATTATTACTTGATGCAAATAAAGATATTTCAATTTCAAGTGACAAATATATTGGTTCAATCGGTAGTTTACAAGATAATCAAAATTTTGCTAGTGATTTAAATAAAAAAGGTGCTGATTTATTTACATACGATGTTAGTAAAGTGGATCAAGCATATCAATTAGCTAATGGCCAATATACAGATGATTTTGCAACTGCTAGAAATAGTTTTGTGAACGGCGGATTAGTTACATATAAATTCCTTAATGATAAGGGAGAACAATTTGATACAGAATCACAAGCGAAAGAATCAAACAAAAATAATTTAGCTACAACATCAATTGAATTTTATAAAATAAAAGATCAATACGGTCAAGAAGAATTAATCAATCCTTTAAATACACAAGATCAAAATTTTATGAAACAAGTTGCAGTTGATGACATCATGGATACAAGTAATAGTAATAGCTGATCATTTAGCTTGAAAGTGGCTTCAGATGCTAATGATAATAATACTATGACATTGGCTTCGAAATATAGTGATATTCCTTTGTATAATTTTACTGTTGATTGGGATGCATTCTATACATTGTTATATAACGCAGCTCATAATGACCTTATGGATGTACAAAAGAATAAGGAATATTCTTTTGGAAGTGATAATTTGAAAAAACAATATTATCAAATTTTAATGGGATCTAGTGATTACGCTAAAATTGATAAAGAATTTCCAGGATTTGGTGATGTTTATAATCGTTTCTGTAATATGATAGATTGAATTGAAGTCGAAATTAGCGGTTGAACAACTGAAAACGATGCTCATAACAACGATCTAGTTGGAGCTAACCCCTTCTTCTTAATGCTTGCTACAGTTGGTGGAATGCAAAAAAAGCATCTAGTACCAGAAAGTACAACTGCGGCTGTTTTAAACAAGGAATGTGAAAAAAATCGAAAAATTAATGGTTTTAATTATGGAGTATGAGCTATGACTCATCACACGAGCTCTCAATGACCAAACAAACATAATTTTAAAAGTGATGTAACACTTTTTGATAAATATGTAAAAGATGACAATGCAATCTTAACAATTGATTATAATAATGTTCCTGTATACAAATTAACTAACAGTTTCATTAATAAAAATAAATCAAATTTAAGTAAAGCAATTCATAATAATTTAACTATTGATGCAATTAAACCAATTAATGCAAAAACATATAAATCTGACAATAATGAATATATATTAAATAGTGATTTTAGAACTAACAATCTTATTAAGTCTAATAACAACAAATTGCAAACTATAAAATCTTACAACAAAGATGATTTGGAAACAAATTTAAGTAGTGGTAAATTAGGTTCATATAATTCAAACGGAATTGATAGCATTATACATTACGCTGACCAATGAAATAAAAATTGATCTCAAGCTGATGCTAACAATATTCCAATATTAAAAGATGCAGACGGAACACTAAATAATGCTTATTACTTTGAATATTATGCTGGGGTTACTACTAATGATAGTTATATGGCAAATGATAACCGTAATTGATACTTTGATACAAAAGAAGCTAAGAGTAAAAACTATGATAAAAACTTCTATAATCTACCATTAAGAATTGCTGAAATATTCGATGTTAACGGAAATATGTTAAACGAACAATTATTAACAGGCGATAGTTTGTATGATGATGAATCTACAATGACATTAAATGTTGTAAATAACTTCTTATTATCATCAAGCCAAGAAAATAAAGTATTTTATAACCTTAATGGTTCAGAACAATTAATTGATAATGAATATCATTATGGATATGAAGTAACACTTGCTAATGATAGAAATGACGTCCATCAAGCTGATCAATATTATTTATCAGAAGATGCAGCTTTTAAAAGCGTTGAAACATTCATTTTAAATAATTTAGACTACTAAATTAATATTATAAAAAATCTAAGTTATTTACTTAGATTTTTTATTGTCATATTTTATTATTTTAAAATTATCTAAAATTATCTAAAATCACTTATAACATACAAATATAGTAATATTTGTAAATTTATTATGATATTATAATATATATTATTTATTTATTAAATATGGAGGACATATGTATAGTAATAAGAAAATGGCGGTCAACGAGCCTGTACTACAATATAACAAAGCTCAAGGATCATTAATGACTAAAGCGTTAATAATAACTGGTCTAGGTTTTGCTGCAATTTGTGGTGTTGGTTATGGCGTTGGAGCTATCTACGATGCAGCACTTGCTGGTAGTGATAGCGCACAAATGTCTTCACAAACATTAGGATTGATTGGTGGAATATGTTTAATCGCTAGTATGTTTATGGCAATCTTTTGAATGATGAAGTTTGAACAGGCAGGTTGAGGCTTAATCGGGATGACTTTTCTAGTTTATATTTTAGGTCAAGGAATAGGCTTTGGATCATTGTTTTTGATTTTTGATGGAACACAACTGTTATGAATCTTTGGTCTCGCCGGAGGAATCTTCCTTATTATGGGAGTCATTGGTATGTCCCTATCTTCAAGGGCAGCGATGAGTTTGATGAAGATGTTAATGATTGGTACTATGGTTTATTTGGGATTAGCTTTAATGATGATGTTATTTTCAATGTTTGGTGTTTGAAATTTATTTGATGACTCAGACGGTAATATGAGTTGAATGTATTGAGGGATCACTGCATTCTCAGGTTTATTAGCTTTAGGATACATTGCTTTTGATATGCATATGTTAAGTAAGTATAATGAGTTCCATAACCTTGAAGGGGCTAACAACGTTAATAAAATTGCTGCTTTCTTTGGTTTTAAATTATTAATGGACTTAATTTATTTAGTATGAATTATCGCTAGAATTTTTTTAATGTCAGAAAGATAAATAAACTTTTCAATTAAAAAATACCCATTTTAAAACGGGTGTTTTTTTTAATGTATAATATATATAAATAAGGGAATTAAAATATGAAGATAATTAAAATTGGCATTTGTACATTATTGCCTTCAATATTAGCGGCCACTAGCTTATTATTAACGATACCCATAGTTGTTAATCAAACGACTAAATTAAATAACGATACTGTAACAAATAATAAATCAGTTAATTCTGTTGCAGCAGTTAATCCGAACAATGTGATGAAATCAGAAGTTTCTCAAACAATTCGAATCAGATGAGATACGCCATCCGCTGATATTGGTAATTATGCTTTCTGAAATAACATGCAGACAATGTTGCCATTCAATTATAAAGGTGATGTATATAGTATTGCTAATAACGAATCAGGTGGATTAATTGTTTATGATTCAATTGGAAATATTGTTAATTCCTTTGGTAGTTCAGATTTACCTCAAAGAACTGGATCATCATTTAAAATAATAGAGACTGCAGTTGCTTCGAGTCAAGGTAGTTATATTTATATTTCAGCATTAAATGTATACGGAAGTACTGGCTTAGATGGCTCTTACTCAACGATGTATAAATGAGATTGAAACACTGATAAACTAACTACCATTGCAGATTTTAAAAATAGTAATACAACTGTTAAAAATTCTAAAGTTATGGGTGTGATACCAGGAAAAACAGAAGCAGATGATATGCTTATTGGTTTCTTTAATGATTATAACAATCATACTAATTCAAGAGTGGCACAATATCCATACTATGTTGTTGATATAGCACACGGGACCACTTTCACTGATACATTTGTTGCTTCATCAGTTAGTGGTAGTGGATCAACTCATTATAATCAAATTCAAAGTATGCTTGTTTTAAAAACCAATAATTTAACTAATCCTTATGATATTATTCTATTTACAAGAGGTTTTGATAATACGGATTTCAACGCTGCTTATATTGATAAAATACCATTTCATTTGGATAATTCAAATAAAGTTACATTTGCTAATAGTGGTCAAAAACATCAATTAGGTGCTTATTGATTTTATAGTGTTTATCAAGAAATGAATAGGGAAAATAAAGATATATTAACGTCAAGTATAATATCTAATGATGAAAAAGATGTTAAACATTTTAATGTTAATACTTATAACTCGCGTCCAAATAATAGTGATAAACCCCATAAAACGGAAATAGAAGATTTTTATTTACAACCAGTATCATCTGATACAGATTTATCAAAAAACGTAACATGAAATGGTGTTAGTCACCAATCTGATAAGGTTCATATATTAGAACAAGACGGATCATCAGATGGAAGATATAATTATGAACTACATAGTAATAGTAGAAGGATTAATTCGACTAATTCAAAACTTAACATTGATTTAAATAATGATTTAGACGGTAATTATAAATTCGAAGACGTAACATCTACAATTAAAGGGTTTAGTTATGCTGATGTTGATAAATCTAAAATGTTATTATTTGATAGTAATAATATGGTTAGTCAATATGATTTAAATACTAATAAATATTCATTAGTTAAAGGAATTGCACCAGTTGATAAAACATCTACTTATTATAAAAATTTAATAAAACAATCTCCAAGTCAAATAACTAAAACTAACATTAGTCAATTGCTAGATATCAAGGGCTTAACGATTGATTCAAGTAACACTAAAATCACAGCTAACGACAAGTTAGGGACACTTGACGTTAGCTTAGTAGCCCATGATAAAAACAATAACGAGTTTACTTATAATGAAACAGTTAAAGGTTTTTCCACTTATGAAACAAATCCGAGCTGGCAAGTGAATTGAGCGGACGATAGTAAAGTTAACAAAAATCAATATGCCATTAAGGGCGGTGTAAGTGATACTGATATTTTAAAGTGATGTAAAATTGGTGATTTAATTAAACCCTTTGAAATTGGCGAGCCATTAATTAAAAGGAACCAATTTGATGGATCTATTAAAATTACAACTGAATTTAAGAATTTACCAGCTGATTTTGATAGTTCAGAAATAGTGACTACTCATACATATACTGGTTTTAAAACTGGTGTTTTACCGCCATCTGGTTTATCGCATCAAGACATTATAATTGCTATCGCAGTTAGCTGTTCTATTGCTGCAATATTTCTTATTGGTTTAACTGCTCTTTTTATTTATAAACAAAAAGAAAATTCTAAATACAAAAATAGAAAAGCAAATAGCACTAATCAAAATACTAATAGACATTCAAGAAAACGTACTAGACATCAAATTCAAACGGGAAGTGCAAGAAAAAACAAATTGGTTGGCACAAATAACAATTCCGAAGTTATTCAATCACCACGACCGTCTAATAAGCGACCAACAAACAATGGAACGTCTAATAAGCGACCAACAAACAATAGAGCATCTAGTAATCGACCAACAAGAAATAAAGCATCTAATAATCGACCAACAAGAAATAAAGCATCTAATAAATCTAAATCGGCACGAAAACATAGATAGTCAAATAATTCCATAAAATCACAAAGTTAAAAATAACGTTCAAAAACTTATTTTTAACTTTGTGATTTACAAGAATAATATCAGGAAGATAGAAGTTTCTAATCAAATTCCTAAAGAGCACCTTACAATAATAATTTAATTTCAATTATTTTAATTTTTAAATTTAAATAATGTATAATATTAACGACTAGAAATAATGGCGGTTATGGTGAAGTCGGTTAACACACCTGACTGTGACTCAGGCACGCGCGGGTTCAAATCCCGTTAATCGCCCCATATTATAAACAAAAGCACTTAGGTGCTTTTTTTATTTATATTTTTATTTATATGCTAAAATATTATTGTCATTATAGCAGAGGTACTATTCATTAATAATAGGTGAGAAACACTCTTATGACTTGATCTAGTTAATACTAGCGGAAGCAGCTATAAATATTTATTTGTATAATATTTAACGTTGTCTTCCTTTTTATAAGGAGGATTTTTAATTGCAACAAATTAAAAAAATTAAGCGAAGTTCAAATTATTTAGTCTGAAGTTGAATCATTATTATCTGTGGTTTAATCATCGGTCTAGCCGGAACGTTCGCTTTATATGCACCGATTGATAATATCGAAATAAGTGTTGTTGCACTTATTGGGTGAATTTTATTAAGCATAGGAGCATCGTTAGAATTAATATCTAGTGTATATTTACTTTTAGATAAAAATATTTCAACACCAGTTGAGGCAAACTTGATAAAAAATACGGCACTATGAGGGTTAACATTATTACCAATCGCTTTTATTAAAGCAGTGAAATTATCTAGTCAAAGTAAAGTGGCACTTACTGAAGCACAAGAGTTAAATCATGTTGATACTAATAAGTGAGAACAGTTTTTAATTAGCATTGGGTTTAAAGACTTAACAACAAGGGAACAAATTCTTGATTTAACATTAGCTGGAATGTTATTAGCTTTTTGTATTTTAGCAAAATATATCGCTTCATTCACACCAATGATTGGTGTCGAACATATTGAATTGCATTATTTAGTTTTCATTTTATCATTATTGCTAATTCGTTCAATGCGTTATAAATTAATGTTCTTTGTAATCACGCCTTTTATTTTAACAATGTTTGGGCAAATTGCACTAAACCCGATAGATTATTTTTTAGAATATATTTTAGTAATGTGAGTTTTTTTACCTTTACTATGATTTGATTTAATTGTTGAAAAAATTGCAAAGCAATTTAATGTGACTGAAAAACAAAAAAAATATTGAATGATTCGTTTCAGTTGATTTACAATTAACTTTGTAATTTTGATGACAATTCGATTAATGATTCACGTTGGTGCTGGAATGTTATATTGAGCTCCCGACCAACACAGTCAATATGATAAGTTTATATATTCAATTATTTTAAATGCAACCGGAATTGGAGTTACGACTGCTATTATTTTACCTTTAGGATTAACTTTATTTTATCCGATGTTAAAAATGCGTGATGCTTCATGAGAACAATTTTACTACCAATAAATTATGGAAATAAAACAAATTAAAAATAATTTTGTTGAATATAGTGAATATTCAATAGAAGATATTAAAACAGTTAAAGCGATTAATAATAATCTTAGTAATGAAGTTTTTTATATTGAGCTTAATAATTGCAAGAAATTCTTAATCCGCTATGGTCATCATAATGAAACAGTCGATCGTTTCAACGAAATGCGGGTTTTAGCATTATTACAAAAACCGATAATTTATCAAAACCCACAAAATGGAATGATGATTCGTGAATGGTTTGAAGGAACTCCACTAACGTTAGATTTAGTAGATGATACAATTATCAAAACATTAATTCAACAACTTAAAAAAATACATGAAGTTGATTGTTCGAACATTAAAACATTCAATGCCAATCAAATTATAAATGATAATAATTTTGCTATTTTAATTAAACACAATAAATCATTTATTAACATAGAACATTTTCAACTGTATAAAGAATTGATAATGTTACATCAAAATGATCCACAAGTATTAACACACAACGATTTAAATTTAAATAATATTATTATTAATAATCACCAAATCAACATTATAGACTTTGAGTGGGCACTCTGTAATAATCCTTATTGAGACCTAGCTTCATTGTATTTAAATTTAGAACTTGATAACCATCCAAAATGAAGGGATGCCTTAAATAATAGTTATGGTTGTATAAATTTTAAAACTTTATATCATTATTGTTTTATTGTAAGCTTAATGGATCTATATTGATGTCTCTTATATTTGAATCAAACTAAACATCACGACTCCCTAATTTTAAAATATCAACGTGTTGTTTTTTGGTTTAATCAAAACAAAAAATAATTATATTAACGATATTTAATTAATCGTTGATTTTTTTTAGATTAAATATTGTATAGATATCATTTAATTAATAATAAAAATATGCTTATTATTAAGTCATTAATAATAATTAAGCACTTTTTCTTATATAATTATAAGTATGAAAAACAATAATAAATTTATAAAAGAAAACGCCCCAATTATTATTGGTAAAAAGGCAATGATACATGCTTATAAAATGAATGGATGATTATATCGGATATGAGAATATCCGCTAATTGTTGAAACAAATCCCGAATTTACTGTCATGGCAAGCCAAGGTTCTAGAGTTCTAACATCTGAAGAAAATTCAATTCGAAGTTTCCAAAGTAGCGTTGTTAAACCGACGTTTTGATTTCTTTTTCCTGACGAATGATTTAATGTAATTTCAACTGAGGAAAAGGATGGAATGCGTTTGTATATTAATTTATCATCACCGTTCATTTATGAGGAACAAGCTTTTAAATATTTTGATTTTGATTTAGATTTTAAGATATTAACCTCAGGTAAATGACGTGAAGTTGATATGAAAGAATTTGAAACTAATCAAATAAAATACAACTATGGTAGTAAATTAATTGATATTATTAAAGAAGTAGAGGCAAAAGTTATTAAGCTTATTAATGATGGCTATTTTGAAAGATTAACAAGCAAATTAAAAATTGAAGAATATAAGCAAAAAGTTTTGCAAATTAATTCGTCTCGGAAGGAGTCATATAGTGGCAGAAACTAAATCCTTAAATATGGCACAGTCAAAATTAAAAACTAATTTTAATAAAAATCAAACTAACGACTTAAATAATCAAAATACTAGTAAGCTAACAAAGAAGCCAACTAATAAATATAATAGTACTAAAAAGTTAAATCAATCTGGACAAAATAACTTAAGTAAAAATAAAACTAGTAATTTAACTAAGGATATAACCAACGAGGTTAGTAACTTAAATAATACAAATCCTAATGATAAGCCAAAGATTAAATCAAAAAATAAAACGCACAACCAAAGAAGTGTTGAGATTAATCCAAATAAAATTTTAAAAGATGCTCGAGAACGTGCCAAGCAAAAACCTAAAAATAAAGTAGTTGCTAACCCTAATAAAAACAAGGCTCCTAAATATGATCGAAACGGTCGAAAATATGTTGACACATCATTTGTTAAACGTGATATTTTAGGGGATGTTGATCCAAATAAAATACCTAAATCACATGTAATCGATACTTCAAAAAAAATTCCTGAAGTATCTGAAATGTCAAAGTTTTATGAATTATTAATTGAAAAAATTACTGCTTTATATAAAGCAAATAAAAAGGCATCAGCTTTAGAGATAATTCGTGAAGAATTAAATCAACCATACATGCCGCTTGAATATTTAGAATTATTCGAACAATTAGCTTTAAAAATTGAAGGCGAAACCAAGCAAGAAAAATATATTAAACGCTATAATAATATGTCTAAATTAGAACTTTTAGATAAATTTTATTCACCCGGAAAGCATACATGCGATGTTTTCTTATTTCAATATTTTTTAAATAAGTATCGTGGTGATTTAAAATTAGCAGATATGCTTTACATTCAAGACGTCTTTTTAGATAAGGAAATGCGTAACGAAGATAAACTATTTCTTATTGAGCATTTGAACCAATTTAAAATTTCATATGAATTCAAATTCTATAATTCATATACTGGCGAGTCATCTTCAATTAACCCTAGAAACCATTTATTACCTGATAAGATACCGCTTTTTACAGAGGCCCTAATTTTAATAAATAGAAAGTGTTTTAACGATCCTTCTTTACAAAGTTTAATTGTTGATTTAATGTACATTATGTATAGTTATTTTTATCCAGAACCACCTGATTTTACAGTTGATAATTTTACTTTTACGTTAATAGATTATGCTAAAGCCTTACTAACTGGAAGTGGTTACCGCGATAATGAAATAACATTAATATTGCAAAAAGCACTTAAGGGGATTCAATAATGATTAAATCAGAAAAGCAAAAAATCCATGACAAAGATGCTAAACATCAATTAAATACAAATAAAGTAATTAAATGAATAATGATTATTGCTCTAGCAATCATCATCATTTGTTCTGTTTTAGGAATTAGTCTTACGGTTATTTTATAATTTAATAAAAATTTATTGCTAGTAATATAATAGTTCCAACAACATATAAAATCATATAAAATATAAAAATCAACAACTTAATAGTTAGTTTTAACTAGAAGTTGAAAGGTGGTTTTTATATTTTCTTTTAGATTCCTATAGAAGACTAATTAAAATTTTTAATAATTTCTATAAATTAATGTTAAAATGTATAAAGTTTAACTAAATTTAGATATTTAAAAAAAGGAAAAATAATATGGAAATTAAAAATATTGAACAACTTGAAACTAGCGTTAATGTAGCTGTTTTAGTTGATGGTCAAGATTGAACCAAATGTAAGGATAAAGCATTGAATCAATTAGCTAAAAACATTACTGTGCAAGGCTTCCGTAAAGGTAAAGTACCAGTTGAAGTTGCAAAGAAAAATGTTAATGCAATGGATGTTATCGTTAAAGCATCACAAGCTGCGATTCCAGGTGCATTTGATTTTTTAGAAGCAAGTTCTAAAATTAAGAATTTAAATGTTGATGTTATTGAACAACCATCAGTTGATTTTAAAGATGTACAAGAAGATAGTATTACTGTTCTTTTTATTTATGACTTATATCCTAAAACAACCATTACTGATTATAAAAACGTGAAGTTAAAATATGAAGCAATTAAAGTTTTGAAAGAAGAAATTGATGCAGAGCTTGAAAAATTTCTTAAACGAGATACAATGATGGTTCCTAAAAAAACAGGCGCTATTGCTAAAGGTGATGTAGCAATCTTTGATTTTGTTGGTTACCGTGATGGTAAAATGTTCGAAGGCGGAAAAGCTGAAGCATATGAATTAGAAATTGGTTCTAACCAATTTATTCCAGGTTTTGAAGAAAAGATGATTGGTCTTAAAAAAGACGAAGAAGCAGATCTTAATTTAACTTTTCCAAAGGAATATCAAGCAAAAGAGCTAGCTGGTAAAGAAGTGGTTTTCCATGTTACTATCAAAGATATTAAAGAAGTTAAAAAACCTAAGATTGATGCAGCATTTATCAAAACTTTAAAATTAGATAATGTAAAAAACGAAGAAGAATTACGTGAACATTTTAAAAAACAACTTCATGACATGAAACTTCAAAAACAAAAAGAAGAACAATGAGGTCAAATTGTTAATGAATTAGTGAAGCGTGTTAAGTTATCACATTTACCAGCATCTATGTTAGCTTCAGAAAGCGACCGAATCCGTAATGACAACAAACGTCAAATAGAACAAATGGGAATCAAATACGATGACTATATTAAAATGTTAGGCGGCGATACTGCTAAAATTGATAAAGAAATTAAGACTCAAGCAGAAAAGAATATCAAGACTATATTGTTAATGGAAAAAATTGCTGAACAAGAAAAAATCACAGTTGATAAAAAAGAATACGAAGAACATTATAAAAAACTTTCAAAAGTTTATAATGTTTCAGTAGACGAAATAAAGGAAAAACTTTCAGACGAACAAATTAAAGAAATCTTAATAAATGAAAAAACTTTAGAAAAATTAGTTGAATGAAATAAAAAAAATAAATAATCATTTTAATCTAATACTTTTGCGAGTATTAGATTTTTTATATATTTATTAAATTGAATTAAAATTAATTAGCACTTTATAAAAAAGAGTGCTAATATAAGACAATTATATGATATTATTAATAATACAATGTAAGAATAAACACAGGAGGCATAAGAGATGACTAAACCACTACTTATTACACGAGGAATTTTAATTTTTCCTTCCACTACAAAATCAATTGAGATTGGTAGAGAACATTCAATAAAGTCAGTTGAAATTGCAGATCTAGCAGACAAAGAAATCATCATTGTCAGTCAAAAGGATCCGATTGTTGATAAACCGACATCTAATGAAGTTTATAAAATTGGAACATTATGTAAAATTAGAAAAATCAAGAAATATGACGATGACACTTTATTGGTTGAAGTAAAAGCAACCAAACGAATTAAAGTTGAAAGCTATAAATCTCAAGAGGATGGTAGTTTAGTTTGTGAATACCACATTCTTAAAGACAAAAATATTAAAAATGAATATAACACACGTGTTGCAGAAGACATTATTGAATTACTATTAAATGCAATTGAAAGTGGTTCTGGCGATGTTCAAAACATGAAGGACATTAAGAAATATGTTATGGCACCGAATTCAAGCCCTGCAAAATTAGGTGATATTTTAGCTAATAATTTGCTAATTAATTTAGCAACGCAACAAAAAGTACTTGCTGAATTAGACGTTAGTAAACGACTTGATTTAGTTGTAATGTTGACTCTTAAAGAATTAGATAATGGGACTGTTGCTGCTAATGTAGATTCAACTATTAATAAAAAAATTAATGATAATTTAAGCAAACAACAAAAGGAATTCTATTTACGCGAAAGACTTAGAGCGATTAAAGAAGAACTAGGTGAAATTTCTACTAAGGATGTAGAAGTTGATAAAATTAAAGAAAAAATAGCAAAATTTCCTTATCCAAAATTAATTAAAGAAAAAATAATTAGTGAGTTAAATAAGTATGAAGCTGCTATGAGTAGTAATGAAGCTAGCATTATTAAATCATACATTGATTGATTAGTTGATCTTCCTTGATGACAAGAAGAAAAAGATGACAACAGTATAAAACAAGTTGAAAAAATTCTTAACAAAAATCATTATGGACTTGAAAAAGTAAAAGAAAGAATTCTAGAATATTTAGCGATAAGAACTAAGAACAAGAACATGCGAGGGCCTATTCTTTGTTTAGTTGGGCCACCTGGTGTAGGTAAAACTTCATTAGCAGTTTCAATCGCAGAAGCATTAAATAAAAAATATGTAAAAGTTAGTCTTGGTGGAGTTCGTGATGAAGCTGAAATTAGAGGCCATCGTAAAACTTATATTGGAGCAATGCCAGGAAGAATTATCAAAGGTATGAAAAAAGCTGGAGTTATTAATCCTATCTTCCTTTTAGATGAAATCGATAAAATGGCTAGTGATAACCGTGGTGACCCAGCGTCAGCGATGCTTGAGGTTTTAGATCCAGAACAAAACAATCGTTTTAGTGATAACTATATTGAAGAAGAATATGACTTGAGTAAAGTAATGTTTATTGCGACAGCAAATTATTACAATCAAATCCCATATGCTCTAATCGACCGCCTTGAAGTTATTGAATTATCAAGTTATACTTCAAATGAAAAACGTGAAATTGCTAAAACCCATTTAATTACAAAAGTATTTAAAGAAGCTGCAATGAACGAAAAAGATTTACCTTTTAGTGATGAAGCACTTGATTATATTATTAACCATTATACTCGTGAAGCAGGGGTTCGTGAACTTGAAAGACAAATTCGTCAAATCATTCGAAAGTTTGTTGTGGCTGAATTAAAAGGTCAAAAAACACCAAGTTCAATCGAGATTCCCGAAGTTAAATTATATTTAGGTAAGGAAAAATTCGATCCTACTTTAAAAGAAAAAACTGCAATTCCTGGAATTGTAAATGGAATGGCGTATACTTCAGCAGGTGGAGATTTGCTTCCAATTGAAGCATCATTCTTTAAAGGTAAGGGTAAAATTATTGTTACTGGTAATCTAGAACAAACAATGAAGGAATCAGTTAGTGTTGCGATAGGTTATGTTAAATCTAATGCTAAACATTTTAATATTGATGAAGAAATTTTTCAAAAAATTGATATTCATGTCCATGTTCCAGCAGGTGGTGTGCCTAAAGACGGACCTAGTGCAGGTGTTGCATTAACAACAGCTTTAATATCTGTATTAACTAATAAAGCAATCAATACTAATATTTCAATGACCGGTGAAATTACTTTACGTGGTCGGGTTGGTATTATTGGTGGAGTTAAGGAAAAAATAATATCTGCTCACCGAGCAGGTGTAAGAGAAATCTTTTTGCCACTTGAAGACGAACGTTTCTTAATTGATATCCCTAAAGAAATTCTTAAAGAAATTAAGATTCATTTAGTTGAACATTATGATGAAATCTTTGAAGCTTTATTTGTTGATAAGAAGTCAAAAAAAAGTACTTAAGAAAAATTACAAAAACCAAATAGGTTTTTGTAATTTTTTTAACTTTTAATGATGATAATCATATGAACTAGAATGCTACTAAATCATTGATAAAAATATTAATTAACTGATTAAACAAATGATTATCTAATACCCCCATAGCCCCATAGTAGTCTATGCTTTGATTATAATGAAATGAATATCAAGTGTATCCATCATTAAATCCGTTTACAGTGGTCAAGTTTAGGTATTGTTGTGAATAGGTAATTTCCCACATTTTTAAAATTAAGATAGAAAAATTGTAATAAAAAAAACCTTAGCTTTTACTAGGGTTTATAGTTATTCGTTATTATTGTTCGTTCATTCGGTTTTCAACCTTGTGTTTATTAAATTAAAAAATTATTATATTATTTTCTTAATATTCTTTAATTTCAGTTGAGATTTGTTTTTTAAATTGTTCAACTAAACGGTACTTTTTAAGCGCTTTAGCTTTTTTAAGTTTGTAAGGTGTTAGTAATTCGAATAAAAGTTGATCTGGCATAAACGTTCCACAAAGAATGTCATTAACTAGTTCAGTTGCTTTTGGAGCATTGATTGAAGCTAATTCATGGGCAAAGTCAACAACTACACCGAAACTATTACTTTGCTCGCTTAGAACACCTTTAAAAGCTTCCTGGTATTGTTTTAGATAGTTTGCCTGATTAGTGGAACTATAGTAACCCCAAGAACCATACGGAACGACAATTGTTAAATACAACCTAGTATAGGTTTTAACAAGCGTTCAAGCTTTGATGCTTTGATGCTTTTGTTTAATATTTTCGAATGCTTTAATTTGATCGTTTGATAAATATTTATTGAATGCTTCTAAATCATTACTAAACCCATATAGGTCACTATCGTTAAAATGATCCATAGGAACCGGTGCACCCTTTAAAAAATTGTGATCAATAGTCGATAAACTAAAATTCAATTTTGATGACTCATAAATCGGCATTTCCAAAGTGATAATTTGGCGATGATAATATTCTTTATAGCAAGATGAACGCTTAAGATGTAATTTAAAGTTTAATAATTTTGTTGAGGTTATTAAAAGTGGTTGATGATTAACAGTCGTCACAAAAGGAATTCCTTCTTCCTTAATGCTTTCAAGGTATTCCTCTTTAAAAATTGCTTGAAAATCAACAAGTTTAGTAATCATTGAATTATCAATGCATTCAAAAAAAGCTTTATCATTAATTTTTAAAGATCTTGCTTTTGCTTCATCTGCCATTAAAGTTTCCATAAAACCTTTTTGGTTGAGCGATTTAATCTTAGATAGGTAGAAATATTTATTACTGCGGTATTTTTTAATTAACCAATCAATGCTCAAAAAACCAAATAATAAAAAAATAATAAAGAAAATAGCATATAAAAAAACTGGGGAATTAACATCAACACTGTAATCATTATTAGCCTTAGCACCCATGACGCCGACTAATACAATCATGACAATAGCGCCAATCCAACAACCAATATCAATTCCTATCAATAAAAGTAAGAATGGTAAACCATAGAAAAATTTTTCCCTCTTAGTTAACTGGACTAATAATTTTTCATTTATTTCTTGGTTTGCACGTATATCGATAAGACTCGCATTTTGTGGATCTAAAGTGGTTTTTACTTTATTTTCCATTATTCAATAATTTCACCAAGATTAGTTACAACTCATTGAATATCATCGTCATCTTCACAAAGGTCGATAAATTTTTCTAAACGATCATAATCAGCCTTTAATAAATCAACTGTTGAATTTGGAATTAATTTAATTTCACTGCTAAAGATTTTAATTTTTGCAGCTTCTAATGCGTCTTTAGCCTTAAAGAAATCAGTCGGTGAAACTAAAATTTCAAAAGCATCAATTTCACTCTTAATTTCGATTACTTCAGAATCCATTGTCGCTTCCATAATTGCTTCTTCGTTAGTTTCACTTTTAGCAACTATTATTTGACCATATTCATTAAATTGAATTCTTACACTATTGGGTTTACTCATTTGACCATGTAGTTTAGAAAAGTAACCCCGTACGTAACTCATTGCCCGTTGTTCGTTATCAGTTAAAAGTTTGATGATGATTGCTAAACCGCTAGGCCCATAACCTTCGTACACCAACTCTTTTAAATTGTTGGGGTCCTTTTGTGCACCATTAATGTTACGGTTAATTGAATCGCGACTTAGATTTTGTTGTAGTGCACGATCAATGGCTGCTTTTAATCGTGGGTTAGACTCAGGATTAGGTCCCCCAACTTTTGTTGCAGCCTTTATTTCTTTGGCACATTTCATTCATGTTTTTGCTTGTATTTGTTGCTTCTTATTTATTCCTGAAGCAATTAAGTGTTTTCTTGGCATTTTTTTATCTCCTATAACTCATAGTAATATTAAAGATTTATTAGTAATTTTTCAAGCACTTAATTGATTTATTTGAAAAATGGTAATAAAAAAACTCTCAAAAGAGAGCGTTAATTTTAAATTAGTCTTGCAGTTAAAAGCGTTGGTAGACTACCCGGTAGATTAAACTACGACTGGTTAGGCCATAACTAGTAGTGGAAAATACTGTTACGACTCATACTTTCGAGTTTCATACCTCAAGACCTATAATATAATAACATATTATTTAAAATATTGTAAATATTTTAAAATTTAATTTTATCTAATTAAAAGTTTTAGTAGTTCTCAAGCATTTCCTACTAAATTTTATCATTTTGCATTTTATACATAATAATGCTTGCAGCAACGGCTGCGTTTAATGATTCGATATTACCATTCATTTTAATTTTAATTAAAATATCACATTGTTTAGCAGTATCCCGATTAATACCATTGGATTCGTTGCCAATAATAATTGCACCACTAGTTAAACTAGTATCATTTAGAAATACGCTTGATGGTGCTAAACTGGTACCAAAAATTTTTATATTATTTGTTTTCATACGGGGAAGTAATTCAGTTAACTTTTGATTAGGATGAATGTTTAAATTAAATATTCCGCCCATTGTTGAACGAATTATTTTAGGATTATAGATATCAGGGCAATCCCCGCTCATAATAATGTTTTCAATTTTGAAAGCATTAGCTGTCCGAATAATTGTACCGATATTACCAGGATCTTGTAAATGATCTAGAATCAAATATTGATGGTCTTTATCAAGTATTAGTTTTTTCGTAGGAATCATAAAGGCAATTGCGAAAATACCTTGATTACTTTGAGTGTCACTGATTTTGTGAGCAATCGAATCATTGATAATAATAGTTTCGTCTGATGAAGCAATTAATTCAATTAAATTAGCTTGTTGTTTGTCATAATAATTTTGGGTTATTAATAATGTATCAATACTAATTTTTTGTTTAAAACTCATTTCAATTGATTTTGGTCCTTCAATGAAAAAACGTTTAGTTTGATAGCGATATGTTTTATTAATTTTTAATTTATTTATTTCTTTAATAATTGGATGTTGTAATGAAGTAATATTATGCATAATATTTACTTACTAAATTTTACAAAATCTTTGTGGACAGCTTCAAGTGATGGATAAGGTTTATCTTCTATCATTTTTTTAATCATTGCTAAATCTTTATTTTTATCATGTAAAATTTTAATAAAACTATTAGAGGTATCTAAAATCCCTTCAAATGTTTGATCTACATTAAAAGTAGTACTAAATACTTTAGCATCCATAATTGTGATTTCGTTTAAACGTAATGTTTTGATGTGGTACTTAAACTCTTTATCAATTTCTACCACATACATACTATATTTATTAATATAATTATCTTTATCAATTTTTTTACCTTTGATAGCTTGGTGTAGTTTGATTAACTTTAAATCTTTGAATTCCATAAATTTACTCCCTAAATTAAATGTAATATAAGTATATTATATATTCATTGTTTTATTACACTTAATGATTGTATAGTTTAAATAAACTTCAAATTAATCCAAATTAACACTTTTAATTCGTCCGCCACCTAAGCATTTGTTACCTTCATATAAAACAGCAAATTGTCCTGATGTAACAGCTCTGGCCTTTTGGTCATAAGTTAGATAAACTAACTTGTTATCAATTTTATATTTACAATCAATTAATTTCTGACGATGACGGAAACGGACTTGTAATTTAAGCGCTGTTGGCGGTGTAATTCAATTAAAGTCCTCAAGGATGCAAGTCGATGAATAAAGGTATTTTTGTTCAAGACTAATTGGTGCAACATAAAGAATGTGCTTTTTAACATTTTTTGAACAAACAAAATATTTTTCATTATTGCCACCTAGATTCAGACCTTTTCGTTGCCCGATAGTGTAATAAACACATCCTTCGTGGTGACCGATTATTTTATCATTTGTAATATCAACAACATCACCAGGTGTTTTAGGAATATAACTGTTTAAGAAACTTCTAAAATCCCTTTTGCCAATAAAGCAAATCCCAGTTGAATCTTTTTTGTTTCATATACTAATATTATTTTTTCTAGCTATTTCGCGGACTTGGTCTTTTGTATAATTACCTAAGGGAAAGAGAACGCGACTAAGTTGTTTTTGGCTAAGGTCACATAGAAAATAGGTTTGATCCTTATTTTCATCTTTTGCTTTGAGAAGTAAATGTTGCTGGTGATCATGAGTCACATTAGCATAGTGACCCATTGCGATATATTCGCAATCAAATTGTTTTATTGCATATTCCATAAAAGCATCAAATTTAATAAATTTATTACACAAAATATCCGGATTTGGAGTAGAACCAGACCGGTACTCATTTAAAAAATAAGTAAATACATTATCTCAATATTCTTTAATAAACTCTGTACGGTAAATTGGTATTCCTAATTTATCAGCTACTTCCTTAGCATCTTGATATTCCTTTTCAGCGGCGCAAACAGTTGCTTCATCAAGAAGGTTTTCCTGGTTGGCAGCTGGATCTCAATTTTGCATGTATAAAGCTATTACTTGATATCCCTGTTGTTTTAATAAATAGGCACTAACAGCAGAATCAACTCCTCCACTTAAACCAACTACAACTAAATTTTTAATCATGTAACCCCTCCAAATAAAAAAAGATAAAGGTATCTTTATCTTTTAGTGGTGTTAGACACCTTTAATAGTGGTGCTTAACACCTTTGATTTTTCATTCTTTTAAATCATATTTATTATGTTTATCTTGATTATCAATAATAACGCCTGCATTTTTTAAAGTGTATGTTTGATAATAACGAGAACGAGTATAAATACCTTTGTAATTTTTAACATAACGTCTTTCTAATAAACTGTTATTCATCAATGCCTTATCTGTTGCATAAATTTGACGGTGGTCATCATTGTTTGTGTAATACTGATATTGAGAAAAGTTTTTCATGTAATAAGTATCCCCACCGAATGGTCGTGTTGAAGGATCAACAAAGTAATCTGGATATTTTAAATCTTCTTCATCAGTTAATTTAATAGTAGGTTGAAATTTCATACTATGATGTTTTCTTCATTCATGTATTTCTTCGTTTGTTAATATACCCAATGAATGACGGTGTTTAATTTGTGCAATACTAAATTCTTCTTGTTCTTCCTGTGTCATTTTATTAGGAACAATCATTTTAATAACTTCACGTTCTAATGGTTTGTTAATTGCTGGGTCGTTAACATTTGCTTGAGTCATAACCTTTTTTTGGTGTTGCATGTTAGCGGTATTTCTATTTTGTAAACGAGGTGTTGTTGAATTAATTTGACTTTTACCTTGCTTTAGAACAAGAGGTTTGTGTGTATCACTTGGGAAGTTATTTTTTTGAATAGCTAAAACATCCTTTTTAGCTTCAGCTGAAATAATAGCTGATTTATCCTTAGCACCTTTAATTGAGGTTGATAAGTCTTTGGTACTAATATTTGAATTAGGAGGAATTTCATGACTAATTGGTAGCGTTGATGCCATTTGTCTTTTTGAATTATTAACATTACTTATGTTGGTTTTATTTCGATTAACGTTACCCAATTGGTTTGCATTATGTGAATTAGATTTGTTTCCCTTAACGTTACCCAATTGGTTTGCATCACCTGAAGTGGGTTTGCTTCGGTTACGATTAACGCTGCCTAATTGGTTTGGATTATTTTTACTAACGCTATTCGCACCATTGTTTAATTGGTTTGGATTACTTTTACTAACGTTTTCTGAACCTTTATTTAATTGTTTTAATTGGATTGCCATATTTGTTTAATACCCCATAATTACTATTTATATAATATGTTAATTATAAACTATATTAACGAATAAATGTTTCATTGTGATAAAACTTCATTAATAAAGTAATTTTTTTTGTAATTATATTTGCTCACCATTCAGTGAAAAGCGCGATGCATTCGTAATTTTCACCTTAACAATATCACCAATTTGAGCATCGCCCTTAAAATTAACGACCTTTCATTGAGGTGAATAACCCGTTAGCATAGATTCGTTATTTTTAGATGGGCCTTCAACTAAAACTTCTAAAATTTGGTTTTCATATTTATTATTATTAATTGACGCATATTTTTTAACTAACTCATTTAATTGCTGTAGTCGATCTTTTTTAATAGCTAGATCAATATTATCGACGATTCGTGCTGCTGGCGTTCCCTCACGGCGACTGTATATAAAAGTATAAGCATTATCATATTGAACCTTATTATATAACGCTAAAGTATCTTTAAACTGGGCATCTGTTTCATTTGGAAAACCAACAATGATGTCAGTCGAGATAGCGACTTGTGGAATATTTTTTCTAATGTAATCAATTTGATCATAATAATCCTGAATCTTCATAGGCCGATTCATTTTAGCTAAAATGGTTTCATTACCAGACTGAACCGGCAAGTGAATGTATGGCATGATATTTGGATGTTGTTTAATGATATCAACCATTTTATGGTTTCAATTTCACGGGTTACTAGTAGCAAAGCGGATTCGCTTAATTTTTGTACTAGCAACATCAATTAATAAATCAGAAAAATTATAATCATTTTCAAAATCTATTCCATAACTATTAACATTTTGTCCCAATAAAGTAATTTCTTTATAGCCTTGCTTAATTAAATCATTAATTTCTTGAATGATATCAACTTTACTTCTACTCCGAATTTTACCACGTGTATAGGGTACGATGCAGTAAGTACAAAATTTATCACAACCATACATAATATTAACTCAAGCTTTTATTTTAGAGTTACGGTTAACTGGTAAATTTTCAACAACATTACCTTCTTGACTTCAGACTTCAACAACCATTTGGTTATCAAAAGTTACTTGTTCTAAAATCTGAGGTAAACGATGGATATTATGTGTTCCCATAATAAAATCGATCTGTTTGTTTTTGTCTAAAATAGATTTAACAACATGTTCTTCTTGACTCATACAACCTGCAACACCAAAAATAAAGTTAGGATTATATTTTCTAATTTGTTGTAAAAAACCTATTTCTCCAAATACTTTTTTTTCTGCGTTTTCACGAATTGCACAAGTATTTAAAATAACTAGATCAGCCTCTTTGGGCTCATCCACTCACGTGTAACCCATTAATTCGCACATCCCCATCATAGTTTCAGTATCACGAACATTTGATTGGCACCCATAAGTTCTAACGTGATATTTTTTATCTTTACCGTAACTTACCATATTAGTTGGAATCACGAACGAATCTTTAATTGTTTCTGCTTGTTGCAATCGTTTCCGTGCTTGATTTAGGTTAGGCATGAAATATTTTTCAATATCGATTTCTTTTTTCTTAGCCATAAGTTTTCCTCAATTCTATTTAAATTATGCTTTATTTTTTAGTTATATTATACTCAATATACTAAATTATCAAAACAATTTTTGCTACTAGAAATTAAACTATTTTTAAATTGAATTTATATGTAGATGTTATTTAAAAATAAATCAACAAAATTTGTTTCCATTATATGGTTTAAATATGGTAAAATAATTTTATATTTTTTATAGTATTAGACAAGGAAGATTAAATGAAAAAAATTATTATCAAAATAACATCGGCATTAACTGTCATTACCGCCATAACAAGTGTTGCTGTTTTCACAACAGCTTCAGTTTCATCTTTGCCACCAGTTAGGATTTTTGATGCAGCCGCATGAGAAGCTAATAAAATAGGATCCAACAGGAATTCTTTGTCATATGCTCAAATGTCAACGACTGATGTTAGCATTAAAGATTTATTAATGGGTTCTAAATCATTTAATAATGGTAATTATGTTTTATTTATTGGCAGCGAATCTGAGCAAGCAACTCTTGATGACTTATATGATAGCCCAGGCACACCGGGAAACCTTGCAAATAACGTCCAACCTAATTTTGGATTCAATGCTTCTGGATCGGCAGATTCATATAGTGAAACAATTGATAATTTTTACACATCACCTGCCTTTAAAGAAGATAATAATTCAGAGAAACCACAATTTTTAATGTATTTAGATAAATTGAATGGGGTTGTCTCAAAGGAACAAAAAGATTATACTGCAACAGAAGAAAAATATAAACAAGACCACCGCGATGGTGATGCTAAAACAATTCCCGTTTGAGATGACTCTTCATACCTACCAGGTGCTACATATACAAAAGATGATAAAACATATAAATTTCGTAACGACCAAGCAGCTCAAGATTATTTAGATATTAAAGCTTTTATTCAAACAGCATACGGTAGTTTAGGAACTTTAAGTTATCCCTTTATTATTTCTTTTACTACTGACTCAGTAGATAGTGGAGGATCAGTTTGGTCTAATTCAATTGCTCATGACGATACCTCAAATGACGACGCAACTACGCCAACTTCATCTTCAACTAACAACGCATTGCAATCAGCACAAGTTACAGGCGATACAAATATGAGTGAATGAATTCAAGGGCTTTATGGATATGGAAAATTCTAATTTAGCAGATATTTAAAAAATCTCTAATCAAAAACTATCTATGATATCATTCAGGTGATGTCATATTTTTTAATATAATTCATATGCTTTGATTGTGGTAATATTCTATTTAATAACAACACTAGCTGTCAGATATTAATAACAAGATATTATTTTTTAATTTATATTTATGATATATGAAAAAACCATACCTCAATTAGAAACTAAAATTGAGGTATGGTTTAATAATGTGACGATTTTCTAATTGATTTAAAGACGGAATTTCAAATTTGTTATAGTGATTATTTAAATTTTTAACTATAAATTATTTATGCTTAGGTTTTTTAATTTTTGAACGATTACTATTTCTAACGCGTTCTTTAACTATTTTTTCTCTTTTTCTTCTTTTTAAAATAAAGAATAAGAAGAATATTGTAAGAACAAGAATACATGATATTATTATAATTATTCATCAATAATCAGTAAATCAACTTGATGTGTTCACTTTAAAGCCATCAATTGTAACGGTTTTACTTTCGAACGTATCAGATCCTTTAGTATAAATTATGGTAATACCAATTGAACCGCTACCAATTTCATTAACTTTATATGATGCTTTATATCCAGCATCAATTAAACGTTGGTCTACGGTAACATAATTAGCGGCGTTATTAGCATTCACATCATCCGCGCTTATTGAATAGTCAGCATTATCTTTTTTCTTTGGTGGGTTTTTCTTAATAACATTATCAACCTTTTCAACGTCATAGATATGGCCTCAGGTCTCAGGTCAACCAGCGGGGAATGGATTACCTTTGCTATCCTTTGCATTTGTAAAATCATAATTCATGGTAAATGTTCCGTCTTTATCATTGATAGCGCTTAAGGTTACTTTAGCACCGTTCGGATTAGCTTTAGAGTAAACATAACTTGAATAGACCGGGTTTGTTGTTTTTGGATCAATAAAATTTTGCGGATTATTTATATTGAAATTTTTGTCAATTTCAGAAGGGATTGCTAATAATGCCTTAGGATCCAAAGTTTTTAAATCGATGAAATTAAAAACTGATGTTTCAAAACCCTTGTAAGTGTGGGTAAAAGTTGTCGGTAAGCCTGCAAATGTTAATTCAATTTTTAATTCACCACTCGTATTATCAGGAGTATATTTTACTGTAGGAATTACTCCTAAAGCTTTTAATGCAGGACTATAGACAGGATAAGTTAACATTAAATTATTATTATTATTACTCAAAATTGTTTCAGCTGCAGAAGGTAGTGTCTTCCCATAATCCTTTATAAGTGTACTATCATTTCAATTTGTAATTGTATATAGTGAGACGTCACTATAACCAACCACTTTAAGCGACGGTCCTTTTCAAATTGGTAGAACTTTAGATACTGCAGGATAATCATAAGTGATTACTAAAGAGCCTTTTACATCATCAACTGCATGAATTTTTATATTACTAACAGATCCAGAATAATGTTTATCCACAGCAACGATAGCTGGTGACGGTATAAATGCATTTAAAAAATCACTTGGTTTTGCTTTGCTAGCAAAATGTTTTTTATCTAAATTGATAACCTTGCTCGGATCTAGAGTAGTTGTGTAATCGCCTATATTATATAAATTAGTATATGTATTATTGAAAACCATTGAGCCATTTGGCAACGAAGGATCTGTAAAAGTTAATTGAACAGTTAAATAACCTTGTCTTGAATCGTGAGATACAATCCTTATAGTTGGAATAATATTATTAAAACCGGATCCAAATGTAATTGCTTTATCAGTAATTAAAGTATTTATATCATTTGGTGTCACGAAATCTGGCACACTAGTTTTTAAAAATTTTGAGCTTAATCCACCTACATCCCACGCAACATTAAACGTTGAAGTTGTATAGAAATTACTTATTGTAAATTTTTGGGTTTTAACTAAATTTGGAACATTAGGAGGAGTATTAGGATAAGTAACAGTCATAAATAATTCTCCCGTAGAATCATTTGCTGTAGTTGAATATTCTGGCGGGCCATAATTTAAAGTGTTCATTTTTGCATCACCTTTAATTTGAATCCCAGCAGGAGGATTTGTAATACTGGTTTGTGTCGCTGCTTCAATTGAAGGTAATTGGTTAAAATTTACATTTGTACTATCAATCGTTCATTTAAAATTACTCAACTGATTAAAACCAGAATAGGTGTGACGAAAAACCATGTTAGTGTAAAGCGGTAGTGGTAAATGTTTTGTTCCCGTATCTTTTTGATAATCATAGCTAATTCTAATAGTCCCGTTGCTATCATCACCATGGATGGTAATTTCAGGGTTTAAATAACCACTAGCTATCCAAGCTTGAGGGACTTTTATCGACTTTTCTAGTTTTGCAGCTTCAGTTGGATAATTAGCTATTGTAGTGGCAAAACGATTTGAAAAATTACTAGAAATCCCTGTGTCATTCCAAGTAGCAGGTACAAATTCAAAATCAGCAGGTGATAGTGATAATGAAGAATTTGATGGTTGTGCTAACACATTTAATTTATTAGATACTACGTGAGCTTCATTTGAAATAACCGTTAAAGCCATAATTGGTGTAGTAATTGCCAATAAAGAAATCAATGTTAATGATAATTTTTTCTTCATTTTAAATCACACCACCTTTACATTCGTAGCATTTATATTATATAATATACTACTTAGATTATAGCACAATCAACAAAGTGGGCAATAGAGCAACATTATCTAAAAGTAAATAATAAAAAAAACTATGAATTAAGAAATTACTTTCATAGCCTTATTATATTAATTAATTATTGTCCTTTTACTATCGTTTATTATTTTCAACAATATTAACACGTTCAATTTTAATTGGTATATTAGTTACATCGTCATATTCAATAATAACGCCATTTAATTGATATGGACCTTTTGCTTCTTCAAGAATAAATCGTTCATTGGGATTTCAAAAGCGTTTCAGAACAGCTTCGGGTTTAGCTCCGATAATTCCATTATGAGGCCCTGTCATACCAGCGTCGCTCAAATATGCTGTGTTGTTATAAATGCGCTCATCAGCTGATTGAATATGCGTGTGAGTACCAACTAGGGTTGCTACTTGACCATTGAATTGCATTAGAAAAGCATTTTTTTCACTCGTTGTTTCGGTGTGCATATCAACAAAATGAATGTCACTATCATCGTTTTTAATGATTTCTTGTAAAGCAACAAACGGATTTGTTTGAATATCTCAACATGCAACAGTTTGCCCTAATAAGTTGGTAATTCGAACTTGTTTACCTTTGATTGTAACGACACGCGAACCAACGCCACACATTGCATATTCATGCATTTGTTTAATATTATAAGGTCGAATAATATCGTTTTGGCTTTTTAAAATTTCGAATATTTCGGGTTTAGCTCAAGTGTGATTACCCATAGTAAAAAAATCAATTCCTGCATCTTTTAGTTCATGGTAATGTTTTCAAATCATCCCTTTTCCATGGGTGCAATTTTCACCGTTAGCAATGACAAAATCAATTTTTTTATCTTTTCTTAAATTTGGTAATTCGGTTGCAACTGCTCTTCGCCCTGTTTTAGCAAAAATATCTCCGATAAATAAAATTCTCATTTTAATCCTTCTTTTCTTCAATGGTTGATTCGTTAATAACAACATTTAATGAAACATCATGTGTTTCACTAGGGATATGATGCATCTTTTGAAAATTATAAGCAAGTCCTAATTTTAATGAAGTTATTGGTTGGTTTTTTAAAAAACGGTCATAATGACCTAATCCAAAACCGATTCGTACCATTCTAGCGTCATACGCTATTAATGGTACTATTATAATATCAAAATTAACTTTTGCTTCATTTTTTAATATTATTTTAGGTTGTCTAATTGATTTTCAATATTCGTATTCAAAATTAGTGCTTTTAATTTGAATTATTGTCATTTGATTCCTAGGATTAATTGATGGTAAATAAACTGCTATATTTAAGCTAATTAATGTATCTATTAAAGCAATTGTATCGACTTCATTTTCAGTTGGTCAATACATTAATATATTTTTAGGATTTTGTTTTATTAAAAATGCTAAAGTACGTTGGTAAATTAGATGATCGCGATGTGCTTTATCATCGTATTTTAAATTACGTCGTAATTGGAGCATTGCCTTACGAATTGCTTTTTTGGTTAATTGTTGTTCCATATTAATTTAACATCCGTGAGATTGCTTTGTGTGTGCCGAGTAATGTTTTAATATTAAATGGTGGTTTAAATGATACTTCAATGAAATCACCATCAACACTCATAATCACACCTTTACCAAAGGTGGTATGAATAATAACATCACCAACTTTAAAATTGGTATGCTCTCTGTGATAATTACTAGCAGCTGGCTTAGGTTGTGGTTTTTGAGAATCGTACCAATCTATATTATTTCTGACAATTGTTCTAACTTTATCATGAACTCGCTCTAAATTATTTAAATTAATTTCACTGACAAACCTTGAAGGGATGCGGGCAGTCTTACTCATCACATTAAATCCATTAGCACATGTAATAATTAATTTTTGTTTTGCCCGAGTCATGGCAACATAAGCAATTCTCCGCTCTTCTTCTAACCCACCTGCTGTTAATAAACTTTTTTGACTTGGGAAAATCATATCATTAAAACCTAATATAAAGACATAAGGGAATTCCAATCCCTTAGCAACATGAACAGTCATTAAACTTACGCTTTCCTTTGATGCTTTATTATTTTCATCAAAGGAAGTATATAACATAATTTCTTGTAGGTAGCTATCTAATGTGCAATCTTCATTTTTAAGTTGATATTGGGCGATTGCATTTTTTAATTCATCGATATTTTCAATTCGATCTTCATCTTCAGCGTTCTTTAAAAATTCAATATACATTGTTTGCTTTAAAACGTATTCAACTAATTCTAAAAGTGATTTGTATTTAAAGGTTTTAAAGTCAGCTAACATTTGATTAAATTGTAATAAGGCATTTTTAGTCATATTAGGAAGATCTGGGATAAACATTACTTCTTGTAATGCTTCATAAAGACTTAATCCATGCGTTAAGCCGTAATTAGTTAAAATCTCAATCGTTCGATCAGAGATTCGCCGTCGGGGTGTATTAATAATTCTTCTTAATCCGATTATATCATTATTGTTAACTACTTTTAAATAAGCCAAAATATCCTTAATTTCTTTTCTTTGATAAAACTTAAAACCGCCATAGATAAAATAGGGAATGCCTTCAAGAATCAATGCTTGTTCAATATTTCGACTTAGGAAATTACTTCGATAAAGAATACTAATATCACGTGCTTCAACACCCTTATCTAAATATTTATTAATTTGATGAACAATTCAATTGGATTCAGCATCTTGACTATCAGCGATATAATATAATGGTTTATCACCATCACCATTATCAGTTTGTAAACTTTTCTTAATTCGTTTTTGATTATTTGCAATTAAACGGTTTGAAGCGTCAAGAATTCTTTGGGTACTACGATAGTTTTTATTTAAGATAATCATCTTGCCTTCTTTAAAAACACTAATAAAATTATTGATAATATCTGCATTAGCACCCCGTCATGTATAAATCATTTGGTCAGGATCACCAACTGCAAAAATATTTTGATGTTCAGCAGCTAAAATTTTCACGATATCATATTGAACATCATTGGTATCTTGAAATTCGTCAATTAGAATGTAATCGAAATGTTTTTGTCATTTAGTTCTAACTATTTCATTTTCCTCTAATAGTTTGTGCGCTAATAATAATAAATCATCAAAGTCTAAGCTACCTGCTTGCTTCATATAGGTTAGATATTTTTTATAAATATGCTGATTAGCCACAGCAAATTTTAAAGTGCGGCAACTATAAAATGATCAATTAGCTTCACTTACTACATTAGCTGGTGTTAAGCCGTTAGTTTTAAATGTACTAATATGGTTTAACATATTTTTATAACTAATTGTATTGCTATCAAATTTAAGTTCCTTATAAATGGCCTTTAATAAAATTATTTGATCTTCTTGATCAACGATATTAAAGTTTTTTTCATAATCTAATTGATCAATATCCTCTCGTAAAATCCGTAGACATGTAGAATGAAATGTACCAATTCAGCGTGGCATATTTCCTTGTGTTAATATTCCAATTCTTTCGCGCATTTCATTAGCTGCTTTATTTGTAAAAGTTAAAGCCAAAATGCGATTAGGGTTATAACCTAATTCATTTACTAAATATACTAAACGATTTGTTAAGACACTCGTTTTACCTGTTCCTGCTCCAGCGATAACTAAAACTGGACCATCACCGACGGTAATTGCTTCTTTTTGTTCTTTATTAAACTGATTCATGTTCATCATCTTTTCCTATTTTAATTTCCAAATCATCGATTTCATCAATTGCACTAGGGTTGATTTCACCAGGCATGCTATAGTTACGGGTTTTCTTTTTAATTTGATTTGTTATTCCTTGCGGGTCATCTGATGACATCGCAACAGAGCTTATAACGCACGTGTCACTAGCTAAATCATGAAAGGCACGTTTCTTATTATTAAAAAATAAATGTACTACTAAAGCCAATAAAACCAATCCAGTAATTGCATACAATGTTTTGAAAACACTACTTGCAATAAATTCAATTTGAGGATCATGCGGTGGTGACATATCCATTAAATCTTTTAAAAGTAATCAAGCGTTGTCATCACTTGATAAACAAAAAATTGCTAAGATCATATTAACAAGGGACGATAAACCCCAAATAAACATTTCCCGTTTTACTAAGTGTTTAAAAAAGTATTTTTGATCTAATAATTCATAAGTATGAATTTTGAATAAATATTTACAAACTGTAAACCCCTTCCAAAAATACGGAACCACTACAAAATAAACAATGTTAGTGATTGTTGATAGTAAAAAAATTAAAAAAATTCTTCACCCATCTATTCTAAATGAATCCATATTAGTTTGATCAGAACTATTTGATGAACCGAATAAACTAGCTAACCAATCAATAAAATTAGTAAAACCAGCATCTGTTGCTGCTGTTGTATCTACTCCTATAAAACATAAAAAACCAATCCCAATTGATATTATAATAATAATGATCATATCAAACAAACGTGCAAAAAAACGCTGTGAAGCTGAAGCTAGAGGATAGCGTAATTTTGATGTAACTTTACCCATTATTCATCCGTACCTGTGATTTTATAAGATTTAATAAAATAATCTAAAATATCTTCATGATATGGTTTTAAATACTTATTATTTTTGAATTTAGGAAAATAAGTATTTAAAATTTTAATAGCATTTTTTAAAGCTAAAGCAATAATTTTCTTATGTTTAGCAATGGTTATTTCATCGTTTAAGTCAATGTTATATTCCTTATAAATTTTAATTACAAAACTTCTTAAACAAAGATTTATAGCTCAAAATTCAAAAGCATCGTGGTGCTTATCAATTCATCCGTATTTTTTTGCTTTTTCCATAAACGAAATTAATTGATATATAGTGTCATAAATATTGTAAGAAATATTAGGTGCACTAATTTCTTTAATTAAAATACGGTTAGTATGTTCTCATGTTTTAAAATTATGAATAATTTTACAAATCATTAATAACGGATATCAATGATAATTAATAAATCGCATTTTGTGTTCATTTATTAGTTTAAGACTAACTACCTTATTTTTAAAATCATATCAAGCGCCTAGAATAAATACATCATCAATTTCATTATATTCTTTTGATTCTAATTCATAGATTGATTTGTCAGTATTACGGGCAACATCAAATGAAACAACATCCGGATGCTTTTCATCTATGATTTTAGCTAAATGTTTGATAAAACCAGGTTGAAAATTAATATTTGCACCAGCAATATAAATATATTCACCTTTAGCATGTTTTAAACCCATGTTATAAGAGTAAGCGTGGCCCATAACTTGGCCGTTACGAATGTATTGAATATTACTAAAACCTGATAATTTTTCAACTCTTAAAATAGTTTCCACATCACGTGAGCAATAATCATCAATAATAATTAATTCACACTGATTTTTCATTTCTAAATGTTCTAATGATTTAAGTGATTGTTTTAAATTATATGTATTTCTGGAAATATGATAAATTATGGTAAATGTCATCTGGTAAACCGTCGCTTTCTTAATTACTTAATTATATAATAATATATTATATCCTAACAATAAATAAAAAAATACCCTAGAAAGAGTATTTTCGCTTGATAAAATATAAGCCATGTTCTGTTTTCTTTAAAAAGAATGTTAATTATTTATCTATATTATTGCTAATATCCACAACATCGATTCATTTCTCTAGTCGTAGTTCCCTTACCAAAATTTAGGTTTCTCACTTGTGGGGTTTACCAACGTTTCACCCTAATAATTTCTTATTAGATTCGTCACTGTGGCACTTTTACAATTAATTAACCTGCAACTTAATGGTCAGGTTATTAATGGCCGTTATTATCTTGCGATAATACTAAGTCTTATTTTTTCAACTTACACAAACACTACAAGCATCGCAGCTCGTGTGAGCATGGACTTTCCTCTACTATAAAAAGCAGCAATTAACATTTTATCATTTTGATTATAACAAAAAATCTAATTATTTATCACTTTTACTAAATTTATTATTAACTTCAAAAACATCATCATTATTTTCTAAATTGGTGGTTCGTTTTTTAAAAAAACCTTTCGCATTGCGATTTTTGATATTTTCTTCTTCACTCGAACCACTAGGTTCATATAAATCAACTACATTAGTTTTTTTAAAATTAAGATTGTTGAAAAGCTTCTTTCTAGGGATTCCGTTAGCGTCAGTTTCTATTGCATCTAAGTCTAAAACTTTTGTTTTGTCTGAAACAGTTGGATCGTAATTACTTCCGCCAAGTTTTAACTCTGATGTGCCCTTGTTTGTTGTCTTAGCAAAGAAAGCATTAGTTTGGGACACTTCTTCACTAGCGTGTAATTCGCGCCGGTAATCATTAAAGTCTTTTTTAGGTCCTTCATCTTTCTTTGTTTCGTTTTTAAACCTTACATATCGTTCCATATCTTCAGCTTTACTTCATCTTGCTTTGGCAGTTGCTTTCGCTTTTTCCATATCGCTTCCTTGCGTTTTTGGAGCATTGCTAAACGAACCTGAAGCTTGGGTCCCATTGTTTTCTCTGGCTTCCCGTGCAATTTCAGATAAAGTTTTTTTACGTTCAGGTCGCGGTTGAGAATGATCTTGGGTTGAAACATTAGGTTTTACTTGTTTAGTTTCGGGTGAAATCGGGCGATTATCATTAGGGTCATCTACTAATCTGTTTGTACTAAATTTATATCATTTAACATTTGGTTTGTTGGGATCATCGATTTCATCGCTAACATTATGCTGCGGTCTATTTCGATGATTTTCATAATAGCTTATTTCTTCTTTTGTATTTCTATTTTTTGGTTCATAGTGTCTATCGTGAGGTGCGTCGCGATTATCGCCGAACGAAAAATCAGAAAGAATAATATTTTTATTATGAGCTACACTATTTCGATTGATATAAATAACCTCTTCATCGTTATCAAAGGTTTCGGTGCTATCAACATAATCAATTTCCTCTGCTTTAATTTTAGGATTTTGACTTATGTAATTTTTATCTTCTTGTTTTTTCTTAACAATCTTGGGCGTTGGTGCTCCGATTGGACTCACTGCGTATATTGTTGTTATTGGAGCTACAGTGGGACTAATTATCGGAGGCGCTGCCTTGGGAGTGTTTTGATATATCGGCGCACTAACTGAAGATACTATAGCGGGAATAATGGGCGTTGGAGCTGGAGCGGGAATAATGGGCGTTGGAGCTGGGACTATAGCAGGTTTAATCATGGGAGTCGGTGGTTCCACGTATTCTTTAACCTCTTGCTTCCTAACTCTTTCAACTTCGTCTTTAGCGTACATTGAAGCCTTGTTTTTTATTTCATTAATCTCGAAATCTGTAAGAAGCGTATCTCTTATACTTTGGATATGTTTAACTTGTTCTGCATTTGAACGATGTTTATCTCAAAGTTTATTGCCTTCTCTAATTGCCTTAAGTTGATCAGGTGGTAAAAGATTAACTTTGTTTTTGCTTCTGTTACTGAAACCTAGTGTGTGGGGCGCTTTAACAACACTATCGTTGAATTCTAATCGAGGTGCGCCGATTCGATACTTGCTAGTAATACCAAGAATACTATCGATTTCATTTGCTATCCCACGGAATGTTTCAGATGTCATTGAACCATCATTTGCAGGATGAACAAGATGACGTAACCGAAGTTGATCATAAGCGTTGCGCGAATGATCCTCTTGATGAACAGGAATATTCTTTAATAATTTTTGTCTTTCCCTTTCGCCTGCAATTAATTTTTCATTGAAGTCCACTAGTGTGAAATTAGCTTCAAGGGGGCTAGGCTTATTGATTATTGTATCAAGAAGTGATAATTCTGATGGACTTGAATAAGAATTCGGTAATTCATAATAAGTGTTTTCATAAGGAACAAAATCATTATTAATAGGCAATATTTCATTTCAATCAATAATTTTGTTTTTTGTCAATATATTTTGTTCAACAATATTAAGCATATCGTCATTAGAATCAAAGATTGATTCTAGGTAATTTCGCACAGAATCAATTTCAACATCAATTTTTTCTAATTCAAAATTAATTTCTTCATTAACCAACATTGATTCGGTATTGCCAATGTTCAAGATTTCCATATATGGCATGAAAATCTCTGGAGACGGCTCAATAAATTCATCTGGAGACGGCTCAATAAATTCATCTAAACTAGGATCAAAATATGTTGATTCAGGGTAAATATTTCCATATGAACGTGCGCATGATTCTGCAAAATCACTTATATTTGAATCTAATGAATCTAAATATTCTTGGCTTAATTCAGTAAATTCGTCTAAATATAAATTTCATTCAGAATTCCTGCTTCACATTGGATTAAAAAATTCTGGTGATGATTCAATAAAATTATTTGAATATAAATAAGGGTCAAAAAATTCATTTAAATAAGGAAGCGACTCATTAAATTCATCTAAACTAGGATCAAAATATGTTGATTCAGGGTAAATATTTCCATATAAACATGCGTAAGATTTTCTAAAATCACTTAAATTTGAATCTGAATTTTCTGGATTTAATTTAATAAATTCGTCTAAATATGAATCTCATTCAGGATTCCCGCTTCACATTGGATTAAGAAATTTTGGTGATGATTCAATAAAATTATTTGGATATAAATAAGGGTCAAAAAATTCGTTTAAATAAGGAAGCGACTTATTAAATTCACTAATGTCCCTATCAAAATAATCTAAATCGATTTTATCAGATTCATTTACATCAGGATAAAAATATTCAGGAGCTGCAATAACCGGTGCTTCTAAATGTGGATTAAATTCATTAAGCTCGTTTATATTAGAGCTAAAAAATTCTGGTACTATCTCATCAAAATCGCTTAAATATGGATCCGCCTCGCCATACTCATTTAAATAAGGATCATAATAACTTGGAGCAGTTTTATCAAATTCATCTATATTGGAACTATAATATTCTGAATTGAATTCATCTAAACGAACATTTGTTTCATCAATCTCATTGAAGTTTGAATCAAAGTGTTCAGGAGTTTGCTCTCTAACTTCACGTGAATTTAGATTAGATTTGGCAAATTCATTTATGTTGGCATCAAAATATTCAGAATTTGTTCTAGAAAATTCACTAGCGTATGGATCTAATTCGTCAAATTCACTTATATTAGGGGCAAAATATTCGGGGTTTTGGCCACCAAATTCATTTAGGTTTGAATTAGGTCGCCCATATTCATTTTGGTAGGGGTCAAAATATTCGGGGGTTTGCTCGCCGAGTTCACTTGAATCCAAATTAGATTGCGCGAATCTATTTATATTGGCATCAAAATATTCGGGGTTTTGTTCATCAAAACTATTTTGACCCATATTTGATTGCGCAAATTTATTCATTTTAGCATCAAAATATTCTTGATTTGGTTCTTTAAATTTATTTTTTCCAATACCTGATTGAAGGTATTCATTTTTATAAGAGTCAAAATACTCTGGACCTTGTTTAACAAATTCTTTTCGATCTAGATGTGTTTGGATGAATTCATTTTTTCAAGAATTATAAGCATTCGGTGAGGTTCTATTATATTCTATCGGATCTAAATTTTTAGATCTTAAATAATCATCAAATTGTAAATTAACGTTTCTGCTAGAGTCAAAATGCTCTGGGGCCTGCCCAGTAAATTCATTTTGTTTTAGTTGTGATTTGACAAATTCATTTTTTCAAATATTATAAGCTTCTGGTGAAGTTTTATTATATTCGACAGGATTTAAATTTTTAGTTTTTAAGTAATCATGAAATTGGGAATCAAATTTTCTACTGGTGTTAAAAGATTCTGGACCGTGTTCAGCAAATTCTTTTTTATCTAGATATGATTTGATAAATTCATTTTTTCAAGAATGATAAGCTTTTGGTGAAGCTCTATTGTATTTAATGGGGTCCACTTTTTTAGTTCTTAAATATTCATCAAAGTGTGAATTAACATTTATATTCGGATCAAAATATTCGGTATCTCGTTTAGTAAATTCACTTTGTTCTAGATGTGCTTTGATGTATTCAGTTTTTTTAGAATTATAAGCCTCTGGTGAAATTTTATTAAATTCAATTGGATCTAAATTTTTAGCTCTTAAATAATCATCGAATTGAGAATCAAGACTTCTGGTTTTAATATTGGTAAAATTATTTGTTTTTTCATAATCCTCAGGGTATTTTATTTTTAATGTTCTCGGAATGTCCGCTGATCGCCCTTGTGTATTTCTGTGATGAACATTACCAAAGTATTTGGTTTTAATACTTGAAGAAGAAATATTATCATGATCATTTTTTCTGTTTTGATCATCAAATAAAGATTCTTGTTCGTAAGATTGGTGCGTTTTATATTTAGTGTTGTATGGGGTTGCTCCCCCTGCGGTTGCATTGATATCATGCAGTTGCTCGTTAAGACGGCTTTTAATATTTCCCCTTGGGTTATTAGTACCTAAAATTGCATCTGCTTTGTTATAAACATTTTGTTTGATTTTAGAACCATTTTTATAAACATCAATGTTTTCAAAGTTTTTAAGATATTGACTTTTTGCAATAGCATCATAACTTTTATCAAGAATTGCATTGTTACGCGTATTTTCAAGGTTTTTAATTTTTTGCAACGCGATTGGAATTGCGTTATATGATTTAATTCTTTTGTTGTTAGTTGAAAGAAACGACTTTGTCCCAGGCGCTTTTTTAGAATATAGGGCAGATTCTTCACGAATTCATTTATTAAATTTGCTGTAATTAGTGATTGGTAGTTTTAAGGTTGCAGTTTTTTCTAATCTCTCTAACGGAATATAGTTGTCTTGAACTTTGTTTAAACGACGTTCAGCCAAACGAATTCTTTCATCACTTGATAATTCCATCTTTTGAGTCGGGTTAAAAACTAACGTTCGGTTTTGTTTGTTTTTAAAATTATCCATATACTCTTTATCTAATTTACGAACTTTATCAATGTGGGTGTGGATTTGTTTTTGAACTTCATGTTCTTTAACCTTAGCTTTTTGAACTTCAAGATCGTAGGCATCAGGTTGATTGTAGATGCGTGAATTTTTATGTAATTGATAGAAGCTATTAACATTTTGGTCAAGTTTAGCATTCAACTCATTGTTCATAATATCTAATGTTAAAATATCTGTTTTATAAACTCTAAAAGGTTCGGCAGCAGAAGCTTTATTTAAATGCTCATCAAGGGTTTCAGGATGAAATTTATAAGTGATAATTGGATCTGCACGCCCTTTTTTAGGGTCAAAAAAAGGTGTAAAAGCTTCAGTTTCCTGTTGGTTCTTAACAACGGTTTCATTGATGTACGAAACATCAGGTTCAATTTTCACTGTTTTATTTCTTTTAAACAACCCCATGGCAACCCTCCGTAATAAGTTCTTATACAATATAATTATACATTTTAATTATCAAGGTTAAATTACTTATACATATTATTTTAACAAATGGTTATCTAAAACAAGCAAAATTATCATTAATTACGGTGTAACACGAGTGTTTAATGAAAATTACGATTCTTAAAAATTATAACTATTCATTAAATTTTTGGTGTTAAATAATGCTTAAATCAAATAAAAATAGCAAAACTCAATGGTTTGAGATTCTGCTATTTTATATTATCTTTAAGCAATTAATATTGAATTAAGGAAATAACTTCTCCAGTTAAACCCTCGCGGCCATTTAAGTCGGCTAGTTCAACCAAATATAAACTACCAACTGTTTGGGCATTAAAACGTTTAATTAGTTGCTCAATCGCCTTGGTAGTGCCGCCGGTTGCTAATAGATCATCAATAATCAAAACCCTTTGGTTTACTTTGATACTATCTGTATGCATTTGAAACTTTGATTCTCCATATTCTAGTTTGTATGATATCTCAAATGTTTCACGTGGTAACTTATTAGGTTTGCGCACCATCACAAAAGGGATGTCACACTTTAAAGCTAAGGGTACTCCAAACAAAAAGCCGCGTGATTCTGGCGCTACAATAACATCGATTTTTCAATCTTTGATAATAGCAGCAAAAGCATCAATGATTTTATTAATTTCTTTTGGTTGTTCAAACAATGGTGTGATGTCACGAAACATAATCCCAGCGACTGGGAAGTCCTTAACATTTGCAATAATGTTTTTTAAATAATCAAAATTTTTCATCTTGTCTCCTTAGTGTTTGTTAATCCCTTGAATTTCTTGTTCATCAACTTTGTCATAGTTTTTACGTTTAACTTTATTGATTTTGTCAGAAGCGTGTTTTTGAGTTTGGTATAATTCTCTTAAACGAACAAAGTAATATCAGAACGAAGGTAATAGGTTGATCGCTGCTAGATAACTAACTACCACACCAATTAGGATGGTTAAATCAAACCAGATTAAATCCTTTGAACCGAAGATCATCAAGACAACCATTGCCATTATAATCATAAATAGATTCGTTGAATTTTCTTTAAGGTTTAAGTTTAGGTTTTGATTAATAATTTGTTGCAATTCAACGCCTGTATAAATTTGTTTTTTATTTCATGTGCTTTTAATATTACTAACAACATTAACATTAATAATTGTTCCGATTGTAAAAGCGGTAATGCAACTAATAACAGTGTTGATATCAACTGGCATTCGAACGATGCCAACAATTCCAACTAAAACCATTACGTTGAAGCAACCCATGATAAAGATTGGGATAATTGATAAAACGTTTAAACTGATAAGCACATAGATTGATAAGAAGCCCAAACTAATGAACGAACCCTTAATCGCATCAATTGCTAAATTTTGCGGCAATAGACTTGAAGCTTCACTAATATTAAAATCATTACTTTTGATAACAGTTCCACTAACATTAGAATTGAAAGTTTGGAAGTTGCTAAAGCCTTCAACCGCATTCATTGTATTCTTAGTATTAATAACTAAGGTTGATCCATCTAAATGGTAACCCGTCACACTAATGTTTAAACTTGACGCTAAACTATTAACATAACTATTGATATCACTGTGAACATCATAACCATGACTAGTAACATTGTGAATCGTAATTGTCGCATTCGAGATAAAGTCCGGTGATGAACCAGGTCCTACTAAGGTGATAACTAAGATTCCAACGATGGCAATAATTGTTAAAACAACTGCCACAATAATACTTTCAACTTTAAAGATATCGATATTAAAACGTCGTTTTGATTTTGTTTCTTCAACAACATTGATGTTATTTAAATCGTTAGCATCCATACTTGCAAATAACTTTCGTTCATCCTTAATATATTTCATGTAACGTTTCGGAACATAAATTTTAAAAGTACTTTGATATTTTAAATGAACTGTAATAAAGGTTATCAACCATTGAAACAAGAACGAACATAGAAAGGACATTGCTGTCGTAACAACTAGCATTGATCCGAACCCTTGATTTTGTTCCTTTGTGAAATACAAGAAACACAATGCAATAATCATACTTGTGATATGAAGGTCTAAACCGGTTTTAAAATAAGCGTTAAAAGCACGTTTTTTTGCATTCTTAATATTAGCACCACTAATAATTTCGCGCTTAAATTTCTTAAACAATGATAGTGAAGGGGTAACCGCCAGGAAGACCCCAATTAATAGAGCGGCGAGCGTGTCCGTCGTGAAGTTGAAATTCAGCGAAGCAAAAGCAACCAAAGTCATAACGACAGCAAAGACAACTCCAAGGAACATATAAAAGCCCGGGATCCGATATAAGAAGGAAACAATAATCCCGATGATAAGAACAATAATTGAAACTCCAATCATCGTTCCCATAAAAGCGTTCATAGTGGTAACACTGTTACTTAAAGTTGGATCGAAAATAGTGATGTTACTAAATAATCAATCGTATGAAATATTATCACTATAATCATCTGCAACTACTTTATAGTTGAAGATCGGTAGTTCGATGTGTGCCTTTTGTAAATAATCACGGGTTGAAACAGCTGCACTATAACCAGCACTAACATCATATTTCATTTCGTTTGTATCGTAAGGTTTAGTATCATCAGAGCCACTATCACTACTTAAATTTTCAAAAACTTGTTCAAAGTTTTTATAATCTATTTTCTTTAATAAATAACCATCGGTTAATCCAGAAATTAAAGTACTGTCGGAATTTAAGAAATCATAATCAACATAAGCAGTATCATCGCCAAGCCCAGCAGATGGTGCCGGTGGAACGTATTGACTTTTAGCAAATTCATTTAATAAATACATTAAATTATCTTGCGTAATAATATTAATTGCTTTTTTACCTTTATCAGATCATTTTTGTTGGTCGGGATTAAGGTTATTATAAATGGCTTGAACTTCACGATATTGATCAATTTCGCTAGGCTTATTATACATTGTTGTTAATTTCCCTAATAATAAAAGGTTATTTAACTCATCGATGAATTGATCTTTATCTTCTCATAATACTCAGGTGTAATCGGTTTTACCTTTTGTGCCTTTATTTGCATCATCTTTTAAAACGTTAGTTTGAGCTTGAGTTGGTGAAGATGCTGGTGTTGGATCTTCAGCTTCTTCGTCTTTCTTTTCACTAAAAAAACTGTCTAAATTAAAGTTTTGTTTATTAGTGAATTTCAAATAAGCACTTGAAGCAGTTGGATTAGAAATGTCAATCCCATTCATATAAAAGGTATCGTCATCAAAAACTAAAGAATTATTATCTTTGCTTGATTTTGATCCATTAATGAAATTTTTATTACCGGTTGTTGTTTTTCTTAACTCAGTATAATCATCTAATTGAAGTGTAGCAGAACGGTTAATTTGACTATAAATTTTAAATTGGTTACTTTTTAAGGTGTTAGTGGTATCGTCGCTCGAAGAAGAATCATCAATGTTTCAAATGTTATTAGCATCTTCAAAATGAGTTGATAAAATCCCATAAGGAATCACATCACTACCATCTAAATAACTACTAATACTATATGAGACATCAATTTGTTTTAAACCCATTATTTCTAATCGATTAGCTAAAGCATCAGCTGATTCTGATAATTTTTTATCCTGTGATGCCGAAGTATCTTTGGGATCTAACTCAACATCAATTTTTGTTTCATAGCCCTGCCCGAAATCATTACCTAATTTATTATCGGTGGCAAAATAATTGATTCCAAAACCAATTCCTGTGATGGAACCGATTAATAAAGCAAATAAAAGAAGATACTTGGAAAATTGAACCCACGGTGTATCTTTAATTTTTTGTCATAATTTTTTAAACATTTCTAACCATTCTTTTCTTTTTACATTTTATTATTATACAATATTTATGTATTTGATAGAAAAAAAATTATATTATTTAACAAGGAGGCATGTGTGATGGATGTATTAGTAAAAAATAAATATCGTGAAATGCGCGATTTTGCAGCTAGCAAAGGTTATTCTAAGAACGAAATTAAACAAATTGAAAAAGCTTTTAATTTTGCTGAAACCAAACATGGCACGCAAACCCGGAAGTCGGGCGAACCTTATATTATTCATCCCATCGCCACAGCAATGTACTTACTTGAATGGAACATGGACACCGAATCAATTATGGCCGGTTTATTGCACGATGTCTTAGAAGATACGCCGTGTGAAGTGGCTGAAATGGAAGCGGAATTTGGAGCTGAAATTACTCAAATTGTTAAATATGTAACAAAGGTTTCACAATTTTCAAAGAAAAATCGGAAGGATGAAATCTATTCGCAACTAGAACAAGATTATACGATTCAAGTGTTTTTAAGCATGACTGTCGATATTCGTGCAATGATTGTTAAATTAGCTGATCGTTTCCATAACATGACAACCATTAGTTATCTAAAACCTGAAAAACAAAAAGCAATTAGTCAAGAAACAATTGATATCTATGCTAATATTGCTGGTCGTTTAGGAATGTATACCATTAAAACTAAACTTTTAGATATGTGTTTTGAAGCAATTGATAAACCTGCCTATGATAGCACCAAAGCTAAAATTGATGCGATTAAAAAAAGTAATTCACAAATTTGAGAACAAGTTATCAGTCGGATCAAAAGTATTCTTGAAGTTGACGGTTTTGAATTTAAAATTGAGACTAGAACCAAAGGTATTTATTCCACTTATAAAAAAATTCAACATAATTATGACATTAAAAACATCCATGATATTTTTGCAATTCGAATTATTTTAAATCAAGATATGTTATGTTATCAAGCGTTAGGTTTGATTCATATGAACTTTAAATATTTGATTAACACGTTTAAGGATTTCATTTCAGCCCCAAAATGAAACCTTTATCAATCAATTCATACCACAATCGTTAGCGAGGGTGCGTTAGTCGAAGTTCAAATTCGAACTAAACGAATGGACAATATCGCTAACCTAGGTTTAGCAGCCCATTGAAAATATAAAGAGGATCCTGATAAGGAAAGGGTTTTAAACACTGTTAATAATATTTTGGTTAAGGATTTTCTACAATCAAAAAATAAAAACATTGGCACCATCAAGAACATTACTAAATCCCAAATTTTTGATGTTCTTGTCTTGAACACGAACGAATGATACACTGCGAGTAGTCATAATACAACATTAGATATTGCTTTTAAAGTTGACCACGATAAGTTTAACAACATCATTGCTTTATATAAGAATGGTGAACGGGTACCGTTTGATTGTAACGTTAGTCCGGGCGATGTAATTAAAATCACCTATAATAAAAACAATGAAACAATTAAATGATCTTGGCTGCAAGCAACTAATAATCCGATGGTTGAAAACCATATCCAAACTAAACTCGAAGCAAAAGAAAAACAAAAAAGTATTTCAGCTGAAGAGTTTATTCACGACTGTCGTGAATTTCTAGGTAAAAAAATTGTTTCTGATGAGGTTATTTATTCTCGTTTAAAAGAAGATTTTAATCTAACCACGATTAAGGAATATTTAGAAATATTCCCCAAAGCAGATTATGATAAGAATGATAAATACAAGATTTTTTCAAAGAAAAATTGAGTTCATAAGGATGCTTATAATCGGATTAAATTTCTATCAGCAAAATGAGCTTTAAGTGAATCATATTTTGTTGATGTAAAAAACATCTTCTTTAATGATTTAAAAATCACAGAATGTTGTAGCAAAATACCGGGATACCAAATTGTTGGAATGATTAATCGGAATAGTCTTGAAGTTCATTTAGAAAGTTGCCCCAAAGTAAAAAACACCAAGAATAAAATGCTTGTGATGAATTGATCAGAAAGTCAACTTAATTTGAAACCAAGAAACTTTCGCGCGCGGGTTGAAGTTGGTGGTGCGTGATCAGAATCAGTCGGCAATAACATCGCTCAAGGAATCATTTCAGACAAAGGTGTTATCAATATAATTCAAGTGAATAAAAATAAAATCAACAAATCACACAAAACTAATTTAGAATTATATGTGAAAAACAAAAATCATCTTACTAATATAATGATGAATTTAGAAACAAAAAATATTATTTCGTCATGAACGTTAACTTAAGGAGTAAAAATGGAAAGTAAATTTATATTTGTCACAGGTGGGGTATATTCGTCACTTGGTAAAGGCATTGCTGCATCAAGCATTGGAAGAATTTTAACTGAATTAGGTTTTAAAGTTGCAATGCAAAAATTAGATCCTTATTTGAATGTTGATCCCGGCACAATGTCGCCTTATCAACATGGCGAAGTGTATGTAACCGCTGATGGTGCTGAAGCTGATTTAGATTTAGGTAACTACGAACGTTTTACTAATAGTGAATTAAATAAATACGCTACCATGACTGCGGGACGAATTTATTATGAAGTCATCCAAAAGGAACGCGATGGTGAATATTTAGGCCGCACCGTTCAGGTTATGCCGCACATTACTAATCATATTAAATCTAAGTTATATGCTTTAAAAGAAAGTTTAAAACCAGATTTTGTCATCGTCGAAATTGGTGGTACCGTTGGAGATATTGAATCAATTCCTTTCATTGAAGCAATTCATCAATTTAAACGTGAATATGGGGTGGGCAATGTTATGTTTGCTCATTGTACGCCGTTAATCCCGTTAGCAACAGTGATTGGTGAACTTAAAACTAAACCAACCCAACATTCAGTTAAAGAACTTAAGGGTTTGGGCATTACTCCTGATATTTTATTATTACGTTCACCTGTTATCGTTGATCAACAAACTAAAGAAAAATTATCGTGAAGTTGTGATATTGATGTTAAGAACATCTTTTGTTCACCTGATTTAAAATCAATTTACTCATTACCGAAACATTTTTATGATGAAGGCATGGCTGAAAATATTTTTAAATTCTTTAATCTTAAATTACCTAAAGATAAAAATCTTGATAGCTGAATTAAATTTACAAAAAAAGTTGAAGCAAAAAAGAAACATACAATAATAGTTGGTTTGGTTGGCAAGTATGTTGAACTGCATGATGCTTATAAATCTGTTAGTGAATCATTGTATTTAGCTGGTTATGAAACTAACTGTGACGTTCAAATTAAATGAATTAAATCACAAGATTTAAATGTTGAAAATTATCGCATTATTTTAGACACTGTTGATGCAATTTTAGTTCCAGGTGGCTTTGGACCGCGCGGGATAACTGGCAAAACATTGGCGGTTCAATATGCTCGTGAAACTAAAAAACCTTATTTAGGAATTTGTTTAGGAATGCAAATAGCAGTCATCGAATTCGCTCGAAACGTCTTAAAATTAGCGGACGCAAATTCATATGAATTTGACGAAGAAACAAAAAACCCAGTCTTTTTAATTCTTGATGGTAAATTCAAAGATCGTGAAATGGGCGGTAGTTTACGACTTGGGAATTATGATTGCCAATTAAAAGCAAATAGTTTGGCTCATAAACTTTATCAAAAGAAATTGATTAAAGAAAGACACCGCCATCGTTATGAATTTAACAACAATTATTTAAAACAATTTGAAGCTGCTGGTGTTGTCTTTAGTGGTATTAATCCAGAATCAAAATTAGTTGAAATTATGGAAATTACTGATCACCCTTATTTTATCGCTAGCCAATTCCATCCCGAATTCACAAGTCGACCAAGTAATCCTAACCCTTTATTTAAAGGTTTAGTTGAAGCAACAATCAAAAGCAAACAAGGAGCATAATTATGAAATATCAAAAACCACGAGGAACAGTCGATTTAATCGGTTATGATGCTGAAGCTTTTAGCGCCTTAGAAACATACTTAAAAAAAGTTGCCAATCTATATGATTATCGTGAAATCAAAACTCCTATCTTTGAAAGCAAAGATTTATTTTATAAAGCCGTTGGAGCAACCTCAGATATTGTTAATAAAGAAATTTATGAATTTAAAGATAAGGGTGATCGTGAGTTAGCGCTGCGTCCCGAAGGAACCGCTGGAACGATTCGCGCAATTGTTGAAAACAAACTTCTAAGTAAGGAAACTTTACCGGTTAAATATTTTTATACTGGTCCTATGTTTCGTTATGAACGTCCTCAAAACGGACGGCAAAGACAATTTCATCAATTTGGTGTTGAATGTGTTGGAAGCGAAAATTTCTTTGAAGACATTGAAGTTATTATGCTGGCTTATGAAATGTTAAACGCTTTAAAGATAACTAAGTTTGAACTTAAAATTAATAACATTGGATCATTTGAAAGTCGTAAAAATTGAAGTGTTGCTCTTAAGAAATACTTTGCACCTTTCAAGGACCAATTAAGTGAGGACTCACAAAAACGATTAGTTACTAATCCCTTACGAATCTTAGATGATAAGGTTGATGGGATTAAACAATTTGTAAAGGATGCCCCAAAATTAAGTGAGTTCTTAAATCGTCAAGAAAAAGCTGTTTTCTTAACTTTAATGACTAATTTACAAATGTATGGGATTCCATATAAGCACGAAGAAACACTAGTGCGCGGCTTAGACTATTATACTGGTGTTGTTTTTGAGTTTGTCTCAACTTGTGATGATTTAACAGGACAATCAACTTTAATCGCTGGCGGTCGTTACGCTGATTTAGTTAAGATGACTGGTGGTCCAGATGTTCAAGGTGTTGGTTTTGGTTTAGGCATGGAACGATTATTAATCGCCTTAAAATCTGAAAAAATCGATATTTTACCACCAGATGCTATTGATGTTGTGTTAGCACCATTATCATTAAAAGCAGAATCGACTGCAATGGGTATTTTATGAATTTTACGATTGGGTGGCTTTAGTGGTTGTATCAATCATAACGTTCACGATTTAAACAAACACTTCCGCTTTGCTAAAAAGAAGAACGCTAATTTTGTTATTATTATCGGTGATAAAGATTTGGCTAAAAAAGTTATTCAAATTAAAAATGAAAAAACTAATTCACAAATTGAAGTAGCGGCTAATGCTGATGAAATTCTTAAATTTTTTAGAAGTCAAAATAAGGTAAATAAGGTAGGTAGTTAATATGAAAACTAATTATTGTGGTTTGATTAACGAATCAAACATTAATCAAACTGTAACCGTTAATGGATGAGTTAAAAAAATTCGGAAGTTAGGTAATTTATTATTTATTGATATTGCCGATCGTTATGGGTTATTACAAATCATCGCCCATCAAGACAACACTTCATTTGCAGCGGCAAGTAAATTAAGTCGTGAAAGCGTCGTTCAAATTACTGGTAAAATTGTCGCTCGAAAAAGTCCCAACCTTAATATTCCAACTGGAAAAGTTGAAATGAATCTTGAAACTTTATTAGTTCATAGTGTAGCTGAAGTTACCCCTTTGATCGTTGAAACAAAAACCGATGCGAATGAAGACACAAGGATGCGTTATCGTTATTTAGATTTACGCCGTCCGAATGTTCAACAACAATTAATCTTTCGTTCTAAATTCATTAATGCGTGTCGCGAATATTTAAACAAACTAGATTTTGTTGAAATCGAAACACCAATTTTAGGACGAGCTACTCCTGAAGGGGCGCGTGATTATTTAGTCCCAACAAGAAATGGCCATAATAAGTTTTTCGCTTTACCACAATCTGCCCAAACCTTTAAGCAACTTTTAATGGTTGCTGGAATGTTAAAATATTATCAAATTGCGAAATGTTTTCGGGATGAAGATTTACGAGCTGATCGGCAACCTGAATTTACCCAACTAGACATTGAACTTTCTTTTGTTGATGAAAAAGACATTCAAGGTTTAATCGAAGATATGTTATTCAATATCTTTAAATCGTTATTAAAAGTTGAACTACCTAAAAAATTCGCTGTTTTAACATTTGATGAAGCAATGAATTCATACGGTAGTGATAAACCAGATTTACGATTTGATTTAAAACTACAATTAGCTAATCCATATTTTAAGAAAACTAACTTTAAAATTTTCGCTAATACCATTAAGCAAAACCAAGTGATTAAATATATTTTAATTAATGACCGTCATTTGAGTAAAAAGGAAGTTGTTCAATTAGAAAAATTTGCAAAGGACAATGGTGCTTTTGGTCTAGCTTGGCTAACTTATGAAAACAATGCAATGGTTAATGGATCAATTCATAAAATCATTGAAAACGATGCCATTCAAATGATTGCAAAAGATAACCACTCAAATAAAGGAACAATTTTATTTGTGGCCGGTGATGCTACAATGGTTAATCAAGCATTAGGAGCGGTTCGTTTCCAATTAGGAAGCTTACTTGATTTAAAAGACCCTAAGGACTTTAAATTCGCTTGAATTGTCGAATGACCATTATTTGAATATAACGTTGATGAGGACCGCCATACCGCGGCTCATCACCCCTTTACTCAACCACAGGAAGCTTTTCATCAAACCTTTGATAAAGATTTAAAGCATGCTAAAGCTAGAGCTTACGACTTAGTTTTGAATGGTTTTGAAGTTGCTGGTGGTTCAATCAGAATTAGTGACTTAGCAATGCAGCACCGTATGTTTAAAGCGATTGGTTTAAATGAAAAAGAATACGAAACAAAATTCGGCGCTTTATTAGGTGCCTTTAAATATGGTGTCCCACCGCATGGTGGAATCGCTTTTGGATTAGATCGTTTGTTAATGGTTATTTTAAACACCAATAGCATTCGCGACATCATTGCTTTCCCTAAAAACTCAACCGGGGTAGATTTAATGATGGATGCGCCGGGATCAATTGATCCCAAAGATTTAATAGATCTAAATATAAAATTAGGAGATAAATAATGAAATTAATCCGTGAAGGTTGTGCTTTTACCTATAATGAAGCAGAAAAAATGGTCAACAAAATTGATCAAATAGAATTATGTGCTGATCAAGCTAACGGTGGTTTAACCCCGAGTTATGGAACGATCGCAGCAACTAAAAAACTAAATAAAAAACTTTTAGTAATGATTCGCAATAATGGCTCAAGTGATTACACAGCAACAGCAAACGAACTAAACACAATGTTGGATGACATTAAAGTTTGTAAAAATTTAGAAGTTGAAGGCGTTGTTTTTGGCTTATTAACAGCTGATCACCAAATCGATGAAGCTCAACTAAAACAATTGGTTGCAGCTTGTGGTTCAATGGAAAAAGTTTTCCATCGTGCTTTTGACTTAGTAAAGGATTATCAAGCAACAATTGATTTATTAGTTAAATATAAATTTACCAGAATTCTAACTAGTGGCGGTCAAGGTAAGGCAATTGATAATTTAGCTCATTTAAAAGAAATCCAAGCATATGCTGAAGGTAAAATTGAGATCATCGCCGGTGGTGGAATTACTTTAGAAACCTATGAAAAAATTGCGAAAGAGACAGGCATTAGCTTGTTTCATGGGACAAAAGTTTTCTAAAACAAAACGACTAAATATCACGTAAATAAAATATTGTTTGCGTGATATTTTATTGATTAATTATGAAACGTGAAAGAAAAAATTTTTTTTCCTTTACAATTCGAGTAATTTTAATATATAATGGTTATGCTAATCAAACACGTGTTTTAGTGTTGGACTAGTTTAAATATGATATAAATATATAGCGTGGTGCCATAGCCAAGTGGTAAGGCCAGAAGCTGCAACCTTCTTACGCGCCGGTTCAAATCCGGCTGGCACCTCCATATACGCGCCCTTAGCTCAATTGGATAGAGCGCCTGACTTCGGATCAGGAGGTTGGGAGTTCGAGTCTTCTAGGGCGCGCCATTATCGGGAAGTAGCTTAGCTTGGTAGAGCACTTGGTTTGGGACCAAGGGGTCGCAGGTTCAAATCCTGTCTTCCCGACCATTTATGGCTGGATAGCTCAGTTGGTTTAGAGCGCTCGGTTCATACCCGGGAGGTCCTGAGTTCGAGTCTCAGTCTAGCCACCATATAAGCACCCATAGCTCAATTGGTTAGAGCCCCCGACTCATAATCGGTAGGTTGCAGGTTCGAGTCCTGCTGGGTGCACCATTATAAATAAAAGAAAACAAAATGTTTTTTTAACTTGATTGTAATTATGTTACAATCATTAGGTTTTAAAAAACATCTACGGAAGATTACCCAAGTCTGGTTGAAGGGATCGGTCTTGAAAACCGAAAGGCGGGGCAACTCGCGCGGGGGTTCGAATCCCTCATCTTCCGCCATTTTATTAAACATCATTAACTACTTATAACCACTTAGTTAATGTTATCGCGGGATAGAGCAGTTTGGTCAGCTCGTCAGGCTCATAATCTGAAGGTCGGGGGTTCGAATCCCTCTCCCGCAACCACGGTCCTGTGGTGTAGTGGTTAACATGCCTCTCTGTCACAGAGGAGATCGCGGGTTCAACTCCCGTCAGGACCGCCACGGCTTCATAGCTCAGTAGGTAGAGCAACGGACTGAAAATCCGTGTGTCGGCAGTTCAATTCTGCCTGAAGCCACCATGTAATAAATGTAAAAGGATACTTTTGTATCTTTTTTTATTTATTATTAATCTTTTAATAATAAATAAAAAAATTGTTATATACTTAAAATAGCAATAAACATGCGCCCTTAGCTCAATTGGATAGAGCGCCTGGCTACGGACCAGGAGGTTGGGAGTTCGAGTCTTCTAGGGCGCGCCATCTTATAATTAGATAACACTTTTGGTGTTATTTTTTTTATTTACTTTTAAATAAAAATTATTTTTATGATTATTTCTAATTTCTTTATTGCTATCATAACCTATCTAAAATATAATATATATGGAATTATAAAGCGAGGTTAAACATGATAGCACAAACAATAGAGAACATTAATATTGTAACCTCAGAAGAAATTTTCTTTGGTAATGTTTCTTTTGCTGATGGGAAAATAACAAAAATTGATAAAATTTCACAGCAAGCAAAAGAAAATTATAAATTTTTAATACCTGGTTTTTTTGATAGTCACACACATGGCGGCTATGGTTATGGATTTGAGCAATTGGCGAACCGTAAAGACGATCCTTTGTTAGCTAAATATATCACGCAAATTCATCACGAGGGTATCACAAGTATTTTAGCTACTACCATTACCCAAACATTTGAACACATAGGTTTAATTGTTGATGGTCTAAACCATCAACGATATCCTGAAATTTTGGGATGACACATGGAAGGACCCTATATTAGCGTTGCTAAGAAAGGAGCCCATGAAGCTGCCTTAATTACGACAATAAATCTAAAAACATTACAACCTTTATTAGACAAATATCCAGATAAAATTAAATTACTAACAATTGCACCTGAATTTAAAGAAAATGTTGAGGGCATTAAAGTTCTTAGTAAAAAACCAAAAACCTTTGTTAGCATCGGTCATTCTAATGGTAGTTATTGCGACGCTATGGAAGCGTTAAATGCTGGTGCAATTCGTTACACTCATTTATACAATGGAATGTCAGGTTACAAGCACCGTGGCCCAGGGTTGGTTAATGCAGCATTGGGCGAATCAATTGGCTATGTTGAATTAATTGCTGATAATGTTCATGTTGATAATGATGTCACAATGAATACCTTTAAAATTTGCGGACCGGATCGAATTATTTTGGTAAGTGATAATCTATTAACTAAAGGTTTACCCGAAGGCGAATACATGCTAGGGAATCTACCGATCGAAAAGCGAAAGCAACATTGCTATTTAAAAGGGCAAGATACTTTAGCTGGATCTGCAATGGAATTTCAATTAATTGCACAAAATTTAAAACTTGCTACTAACTGTACATGACCAGAATTTGTTAAAATGACAAGTTATAATGCAGCTAAATCATTTGGGATTGAAAATAAAATTGGCAATATAAAACGTAATATGGTTGCTAATTTCATCATTATAGATGAAAATATTAATATATATAAGACATATATTAATGGTCAAGAAGTATACAACAAAGGGGTACAATAAATGAATTTAAATTTTTTATACAAACTTTCATTAGAAAATATTAGTGATTCAATCAAAATTGCGAAGGAAAATAGTATTATTGCAAAAAACGGTTTATCAAGAACATTCCGTGGGGAAAAAGAACCGCCGGTTGTATTAACTGATATCGTTAATAATAATTATGATTTTTATGCTGATACAGAAACAGAAGGCGAAGAGCAACACAATCATGCTGCTAGCATGATTCAAAAGAAAAAATTTCTAAAAATTCATGAACCGAAGTTATTCGTGTGTCGTAGTAAATTAGATGCTTCTGCATTAGTGGCTAATCAAATTGAAAATTTAATTAAAATTATTCCAGATGCAACATTAGGTTTTGCAACTGGCTCAACTCCATTAGATTTGTACAAAATTTTAGCACAACATTATCAAGATAAACAAGAAATTGATTATAGTCAAGTTAGTAGTTTTAACCTAGATGAATACATTGGATTAGATAGCGAACACTATTTAGAATCTTATAATAGCTTTATGCATGATAACTTGTTTAAAAAAATCAATATTAAAAATGAAAATACATTTTTTCCAATCGATTGAGATGAAAATATTAATCCGTCAACTTATGTATCTCACTATGATAATATTATTTCATCACATGGTGGAATTAACTTACAAATATTAGGCATTGGTAGTAACGGACATATTGCTTTCAATGAACCCGGATCTTCAATTCATTCATTAACGCGAGTTGTTAAATTAACTAAAAATACAATCCATGATAACGCACGTTTTTTCACATCACCAAATGATGTTCCAACACATGCAGTTAGTATGGGGTTACAATCAATTTTAAATGCTGATGAAATTGTTTTGATGGCCTTTGGCGAATATAAAGCAAATGCAATAAATAAATTGTTTACTTGCTCTGAATATGATCCAGAATGACCTTGTAGCGCATTATTGTTCCATCCTCGTGTCACCATCTATGTTGATCGTGAAGCTGCTAGTATTCTAAGAAAAAAGGAAAGAGTTGAAAATATTAAAATTAATAAAGACGATGAAAACTTTCTTGATTGAGAACCAATTATTAAATAAATAATTTAGTAATATTTAAAATAAGAACATAATGGTAAATCACCATATGTTCTTATTTTAAATTTCTGATAAAATCATCTAGACCAGCAAAAAATTCATCTTCATTATCAAGTTCAGGGTTATGACCACTATTTTGAACTGTTAAAAACCGGAAATGATGATTAATTTTAAACAGGTAATCTTGACTATATTTATTATTAGTAATGTTGTTCTTATCTCCTCAAACAAATAAAGCACGGTGGTGGATGTTACGATAAATACGATCTAACTCAACAAGATTGTTTCAATCACAAGCGCTTCGTAAAATAAATTGTAAATCTGATTTTTCAGTAACTGAATTTAAATATGATTTTTGTTCTTTGAACAATTTTTGAGTTTGATTGACTGATACCAAATCAAGTAATTTTAGAATATCTTTACCTTCTCTTTTGTAGATAGTTTTATCGACTTCATTAATCATTATAAGACTTTTAATTTTATTTGGAATCATATGGTTAACGTACGCTAAAAGAACACAAACAATACCATTACCCATTAATATAACATCATAAAGTTTGCTTTTTGAAATAAAATTAGCAATTAAATTACTTAATGTGAAAACGTCTAAATAGCTCACGCTATCAATAGAAGCTGAATCAAAATTTGGTAAGTGAAGTACAAAAACACGGTGGTTACATTCGTTTAAACGCTTTATTAAAGATAAATAATCACTAAGAGATTTATTAAATTCCGGAATTAAAATTCAATCAAAGCTTTGTTTTTGATTATTTTCCAATGGGAATACATCATACTTAATTGACTCAACATCAACACTAGTATATTCTACTTTTTGATTTGTCATAAAAACCTCGTTATTTAATTATATAATATAATTAAAGATAAAGTTATGATTTAGCAAGGTTTAATTATTCCTTTATTCATATAAATGAATATTTAATTATATATAAGAAACTTAAGTAATATATTTATTTTTAATAAATTATTTTTAAACTACAATTAAAATTTGGTATAATTTAATATTACATTTTAGTTAAGGGAACAACATGAACGAACAAAAATTATCAAAAACGATGGATGCTAAATTTTTTCAAGAACTTAATAAATCTACAATTTTGAATTCAATTTTTAATGTTTCTGCAATGATTACAATTCTTGTTTTTAGTTTTGTTAGAACGTTCTATATTGATAGTACATTTGGTGCTGGAGCTTTAGGATTATTATCAATTGCTTTAGGAATCCTACCTTATGTTAGTAACACTCATGGCGGAATAAAAAGCATTAGTACTTGACGCTTATATAAGCCATATAACGATGGAGATTATATGCGTGTTAATCATGTTATGAGTGATATTAAACATCAATATCGTAAAATGGGTGGAATTTACTTATTAGTTATTTTAGCAATAGCATTTGCTTTCCCCTTTATTATAAGTAATTCAACCAGTGATCCATGATATCTTGGAACACTATTGATTTTAAGTAATTGTGTTGAAGTTATGGTTACTTATTTCTATGTACCAATCATCATTCTTTTATTGTATGTTAAGAAACAAGCATATTATGCTAATGCCTTAAGCATTTTTTTAACAATTATCTTTAACGTTGCCATTATTCTTATGTTTGAATTTTTAGCTGATCAGTTAAATCCAATTATTTTTTTAACAATCATCACTGCAATTCTAGGCTTCAAAGTTTTCATTTTAATTTTTATTTTCAATCGTTTAAAATTCAAAATAGCACCATGATATAGTAATACGAAACATGTTGATAATGCATACTGTAAGGAAAAATGAATGGCAATGTTAACAATGTTTTTAGATCAATTTGGAACTGATGTTTCAACTATTACTTTTATGATTTATGTTTCAGTTCGTCCTCAAACAAAAGACGATGGCAACGGCGCCCTCGATTATGGTAATTTGGACATTGCAGGATTATATGCCGCCTATTATCTAATTGGCACTTCCTTAACACAGATCTGCCATACCATTCTTGATGCACCAGTGCCATCAATTGGTGAGCTCGCCCGAAACCACAAAAAAATGCCTTATGATTTTTTTGATAAATACCGGAGTTTTGCTTACATTGTTGCAATATTTAGTTTTGTTAGTTATCTAACGGTCGCCCCGTTAGCAGCAAATATTTTATTAGCCCAGCCTGAATTTTCATTAGTATTGGCATTAGGTTTGGGCATACCAATCTTTTTTGAAAACCTAACTGTTGTTTACACACACACCCTACCAGCTTTTGGTAGATTTAGCGATAATTGTAAATATTCTGGTTATAAAGCAATTACCAATCTTTGCTTTACTGCGTTCTTTTGTTTGATTTTTAGTACAGCAACAAACTTAGGAGACAGCGGTATATTACTTGGAATCGTTTTGGGTTGAACAGTAAGTTCAATTACGAAATATGTTCTTCTATTTAATTATGGTCGTAGAACTTTAGTTGAAGGAAAAGCAACTAAATCAATGCTTAACCGTTGAATTTCGATTATTACAATACCTGTCATTATTTTTATTACAATGGCTATTGTATATAATGTGAGTCCTCCGTTAATGTCATATAAAATGCCAAACGGTAAAGATGGTATGAGACTTTCATTAACTAATAATACAATGTTTTGTTTAACATTTTTATTACCACCAACTATCTTAATAGTTGATGTCGCCTGACTTAGTTTAAGTCAAAAAGAAAACTTTAAATATTTCTATGATAATGGAAAGGCAACAATTCATATTTGACGCCAAGAAAGAATAGAACACCGTTTTAATAAGAAAAAATAGAATTTTTTATACAATAAAAACCACCCTTATTAACCTTAAAGTTAGGTAATAAAAGGGCGGTTTTTTGATAGCTCTATTTAAAGCCAAATATAATCTTATTGATATTTTTATCTAGTTCATGAAATTTGGTCTCATATTCAGTTGGTATATTTTTATGGTTTTCACAATCATCTATGTTCTTATATAAATCATCGGTTTGATAAATAATTTTATATTTGTTTAGGTTAGCAAGTAAAACATCATCAAGCGTATATTGGAACAATCCATCATTATCTGTTTTAAATTGAATGACACCATCTGGTTTTAAAATTTTTTGATAAATTGTTAAAAAATTAGGATGTGTTAAACGACGTTTGGCATGTCTCACTTTTGGTCAAGGATCGCTGAAATTAAGATATATTTTAGTGATTGTGTTAGCTTCAAATATCGTTAATAAATCTGATGCATCAAAACTTATTACCTTAAGATTTTCAAGTTGTTCTTTGGTATGAAATCTTTTTACTGCTTTAGCTAAAACTGTATCAAATTTCTCAATTCCCAAATAATTATTTTGGGGATTTTGCAAAGCTTTTTGATAAATAAAATTACCTTTACCCATCCCTATTTCAATAATTAATGGTTGTTCAATTTTAAATATTTTTAATCAATTATAGTTTTTTTCACTTACTTTATTGATGAAGTAAAATTGTTCTTCATGTAGGTAAGGGGTAGCTGTTGCATTGTATCGTAAACGCATAAAATCTCCTTTATAGCTTTGGTTTAAATGGCTCTAATAGTTCTAAGTCTTGATAGTCATTTTGACGAATCACTTCGTAAGCTGCGATTGCGACAGTGTTACTTAGATTCATACTTCGAAGTTTTTTACTTGTTGGTACTCTAATTACTGTAGCCTTATTTTTTTCTAGAATATCAATTGGAATTCCCGTTGATTCCTTACCAAAAATTAAATAAATTTCGTTTTTAAAATCATATTTAAATTGACTTGGCGCTTTAAGCCCATAACGACTATAAAAATATAAATTTGCTTTAGGATCGACTTGTTTAATAAAATCGTCATAGCAATCATGCTCAATTAATTTCAAGTTTTGTCAGTGGTTAGCAGAGGTTCGTTTAATAATTTTATCATTAAGAAAAAAACCATACGGACGAATTAAGTGTAAGGTGGCTTGAAAACCAACACAAGTTCTAGCGATATTTCCAGTATTACCAACAATTTCAGGTTCAAATAAAACAATATGTAACATTATTATTAATACCTTTCTAAGAATTCAATTACAGCACGGGTAATTTTAGTTGGGGTTGATGCCCCAGAGGTTACTGCGACCTTTTTAACGGACAAAAGTCACTTAGTGTCAAGATGATTAACATCATTTACCAAATAAGCCTTAAAACCACACTGTTGTGCGACTGCAACGAGTTTTTTAGAGTTGTTTGATTTTTGATCACCAACAACGATGCATAAATCAATTGTATGATCCATCGCCATCACAGCCTCTTGGCGTATTTTTGTGGCGTTGCAAATATCGTTACGAAATTCAATATTTTTAAACCTCAAACGTAAGGACTGAACAATTGCTTGAAAATCATAATAACTAATAGTTGTTTGGTTAGTTACAAATAGTTTTTCATCTAATAATGTTAAACGAGCAACATCATCAATGGTTTCAACCAATTTAATATTTTCATCAATTGCTAATGCAGCTATTGTTTCGGGATGATTATTTTTACCTAAATAAATTATTTGGCATCCTTCATCAAGTTTTGTTTGAATAATTTGATGTGTTGCACTAACGTAGCGACATGTTGTATCAAACATTAAAAAGCCGCGTTTCTTAATTAATTGATAAACATTATTTGCAGTTCCGTGGGCACTTAAAATAATAATCGGTTTTAAATTACTATCAAGATTAGCAATTAATTGGTAACGGCTTTCGTGGTCGTCATCAAGTAATTGAATATGATGCGCTTTCATTTCATCAATTAAATGCTGATTGTGAACTAATCAACCTAACATAAAAATATTTCTAGTCGGGTATTTTTTAGCAATTTTAAGTGCTAGTGCTCAAGCTTGTACAACGCCTTCGCAGAAACCCCTTGGAACTAGTTTGACAACTTCCATTATTTAGTTAATTTCAAACTTTCCAATGACTCGTGAGCATTCTTTAATTGTTCTTCGTACTTCAATAATTTGTTTTGCTCAATGTCGACTTTACTCTTAGGAGCTTTACTAATAAAATTCTTATTACTTAAAATTTGTTTGGAACGTGCCACTTCATTAAGTAAATGATCAATTTGTTTGTTTATTTTATTTACTTCATCTCCAATATTAAAAATGCCTTCCATTGCAACTTCAAGAACATAAGGCCCAACAATTTGCGTTAGTTTATTACCAAATATTCCGACGTTGCTAACGTTACATATTTTTGCATTCACAATGATTAGAAATAGGTTAATTTCATTTAGCATCAATGATATTTGTTTAATATTTTTCTTAGTTACCATATGGAAACTAATTGATGTTTTGTTAGGAATATTATTATCAGCACGTAATTTTCTAATACCATCAATCAGTTGAATTATATTGTCAGTATTAGTTTCGTTTTGAACATCAATTATCTTTGGTCATGTTTCCTTCATAATCGAACATTTATGATTAGGTAATGAATCGTAAATTTCTTCAGTTACAAATGGGCATTGCGGATGCAATAAAATTAGGATTTGTTTTAAAACGTATAACATAACAGCAATTGTATTATTTTTATGTTGCGGGTTTAAAATAATTTGCTTTGCAAATTCAATGTAAAAATTACAAAAATCATTTCAAATAAAATGCTCCAAAATTTTTGTGGAAATAACAAAATTATATTCCTTCATATGATGACTAACTTCGCGAATGGTTTCGTTAAGCTTATGTAGGATTCATTTATCTTGATTAGTAAACAAAGAATTTAACATTCGATATTTCTTATTATTTTCAACGTGGTTAAAAATGAATCTTGCTGAGTTTCATAATTTATTAATAAAGTTTCAATTACTAGCTAATCTAGTTGGTGAATAATTTAAATCCTCACCGATGGTTGAAGATGATGTTAAAAATAATCTCAAAGCATCAGCTCCATATTCATCAATTACATCCATTGGGTCAATACCATTACCTAATGACTTTGACATTTTACGACCTTGTTCATCTCGGATTAAACCGTGAATTAATACATGTTTAAATGGTTTTTGACCTAAAAAATAATTTGATTGCATCATCATTCGACTAACTCAAAAAAAGATAATATCGTATCCTGTAACTAAAACATCGGTTGGGAAGAAATCATTAAATTTTTTAGATTCCTTTGGTCAACCTAAAGTAGCAAAAGGCCAAAGTGCCGATGAAAACCAAGTGTCTAAAACATCTTTATCACGGACTCATTCATTAATTGGTACAGGTTGTTTAAGACCGACATAAGTTTCATTACTTTTCTTATTATATCAAACTGGAATTTGATGACCTCACCATAATTGTCGGCTAATACATCAATCGTTAATACCACCTAGTCATGTTAATATAGTGTTATTAAAACGTTCTGGATAAAAATCTATATTTTTTGTTTTTGATTTTTGATTTTTAGCTACTTTTTTAGCTAAAATATCCATTTTAACAAATCACTGAGTTGACAAGTATGGTTCCACAATAGTATTTGTTCTTTCAGAATAACCAACTTGATTTTCATGCGCTTCAATTTTAATTAAACTATTTTGTTTTTGTAAATTACTTACTAATTTTTTACGACATTCAAAACGATCTAAATTTTCATAAACCCCAGCATTTTTATTCATTGTGCCATCATCATTCAGAATATTAATTAATGGCAACTTATGACGAGTTCCAATTTCGTTATCATGAAAATCATGGGCTGGCGTACACTTCATTGCCCCTGTTCCAAACTCCATATCTATATATTTGTCAGCTATTATAGGAATAATTTTATCATTAGCAGGGTTAATAACTTTTTCATCGATTAATTTGCTATAGCGTTTGTCATTAGGATTTACAACGATAGCTGTGTCACCGAACATTGTTTCAGGACGAGTTGTTGCAATTTCAATGAATTTTCGAGGTTTATTAACAACCCGATATTTTATATAATACATTTTTGATTTAGTTGGTTTACTAATAACTTCAATATTACTAATAGCAGATTGTAAAACAGGATCTCAATTAACTAATTTAAGACCTCGATAAATTAATTTATTATTATATAAATCAACAAAAACTTTATTAACAGCTTTTTTAATATTATCGTCCATTGTAAAAACTTCTGAATTATAATCTAAGGCTAACCCTAGTTTAGCCCATTGACTTCTAATGAAGGTCGCTTGCCCATCTTTTCAAACCATTAATTCTTTTAAAAAAGCATCACGTCCCAAATCATCTTTGGTTAGTCCTCTAGTTTCTTTTAAAATTTTTTCAAATTTAGTTTGAGTTGCAATTCCTGCATGATCAGTTCCAGGCACCCATAAAGTGCGGTATCCTTTAAGTTTTTTAAAGCGGATGATCGTATCTTGTAAAGCAACGTCTCATGCGTGTCCTAAATGCAAGTGTCCCGTTACATTAGGAGGAGGTAAAATAATGCTAAAGGGAGTTCCTTTACCACTTGGTTTAAATAATTTTAAATCTAATCATTTATCATATTTTCCCGTTTCTACATCTTGGGGAATATATTTTTTACCTAACTTCTGATCCATTCTTCTCGTCCTCAGTTTTATCTAATGTCTGTTTTGATACTTTATTTAATTCTCTTTGTTTATCACGGTCGTCCAGTACTATTTTCTTTAAAATTTTATTTAAAGTATCTAAGTTGGTACCTTTAGCAGCGCTTAAAGGAATTAACCGATCCACACTTATATTTAAATATTTAGCAATTTGAAAGCGTTTATTATAAAAATGACTTTTAGATAATTTATCTATTTTATTTAATACAATAAAATGATTCGCATAGTTATTTTCAAAAAAACGACTCATTTCAACGTCAACACTAGTAATTACATTCATATCACAAATTTGAATAACACCTTTTAAATTAGTTCTTTCACTTAGATATTCTTCAATAATCATTGCTAATTCATTTTGTTTACCTTTACTAACTTTAGCAAAACCGTAGCCTGGTAAATCAACAAGTCGAAAAAATTTAAAATCAAAAAAATTCACAAGTTGTGTTCGACCCGGTGTATTTGAAGTTTTAGCTATTTTACTTTTTGCAAGAGCATTAATTACTGAACTTTTACCTACATTAGAGCGACCAACAAAACATATTTCACTTACATTATCATTAATGTAGTGACTTGTGTTTGATGCTGATTTAATAAATTTTGCCATTGGCGTTATTGTTTAACCATTCGGTTGTAAATTTCGTTAACTTGTTTTTCACTTGGTTTACGACCTACTTGTTTATAAATTTGACGAATGGTGTCTTTACTAATTGGAGGGTTATCCTTCATTTGTTTTTTAAAAAATTTCATTGAAAGAATATATCCTACGATTCCTCCAATAATAAGTGCCGCGGGAATTCCTACTGCTAATCCGACAATTGCGCCTGTGTCCATACTAAAATCTCCTTGTAAATATGTGGATTATATCTAATAACAATATTTATTGATATAAAAATATATTTTTATTATACTAAAATATTATACATTTATTCTCTAAAATTTAATTGGATTTATAGATAACATTATTATTGAGATTGCTAAAAAATTAAATTCGACTAGTTTTTCGCTTTTAATTTTAGGCTTTTGAGGCATATAATTTTAATTCCGATTGTGTTTTCCATGAATTGTTTTAAAATAATAATTAATAATTTTGCTTCGGGAATACGGTATCAATCGTGATATTGATATTTTTTTTCATAAGTTAAAATATGTCACATTTTCATCATGACTGACGGATAAACTTTATCATAAAGTGGATCATAACAATTTTTACAAACTAAACCCATTTCTTGAATTGAAATAGTTTTAATATCACGAATCGAGCCACATCGGACACAATGACTTAAATTAACACCTGAGCCACTCAATGTTATTAATTTAATCATTGCATAAGCAGTTATCAAATATTGATTTTCATCATTTAAAACATTAAATAACACATCTTGGTATAATTTATAATAGGAAACGTCGTAATCATTTATTTTAGCAATATACTCACTTGTCACTAATAAGGGATATTCATTTTCGTACTTTCAATCAATTTGTTTAACTGCAATTACTTTTTTTAAACGACTTAATTTATCTGGTTTACTACTACTAAAAATTTGAAACTCTAGGTAGCTTCCCATAATTAAAGCACGAGCATTCTTGCTAACAATACGTCTTGTTCCAGCTGCAAAGCAAACAAATTTAACTCCATGTTCATTAATAAAAGTTAGAATTTCATCAAATATATTGTAATCATAACGTGAAACTAAATAGCCGTTAGTAATAACTAACGCCATTGCTTATTTTTTATAACCTAATGATTTAATTAAATAATCACTATCTCTTCATTTATCTTCAACCTTAACAAATATTTTCAAATTAATTCGACAATCATAAATATCTAGTAACGCAGCTCTTGAAGCGACTCCGATTTTTTTAACCATTGAACCAGCTTTACCGATTACAATTGGTTTTTGACTTTCCTTTTCAACGACAATTGTAGCGTCAATATTATAAATATTTTTAGTAGCATCAAAAGCTTCACTTTCAATTTGCACCGCTAATGCATATGGTACTTCTTGACGTAAAAAATTAATACAATTTTCTCTAATGATTTCACTGATTACAAAACTATCAGTTAACTCATGCATTGTATTTTCATCGTATAACAACGGTCCAGTGGTTAAATAAATTTTAATTGTATTAATTAATTTTTCAATATTGATACTATGCTTACCTGAGATTTGAATGGTATTAACAAAATTATATTGTTTTTTTAATGAAGCAATACGTTCATCAATAATTTCTTGTTCTGATGTTTCGGCCTTCGTAATAACTAAAATTACTTGATCACTATTAAAAGCTTTTAATTTTTTTAAAACTTCTTCATCTTCTTTGTCCACCGGTCGAGTGATATCGCTAAGAAATAAAATAACATCAGCAACTTTAAAACTACGTTTAACTTCAGAATTTAAAAATAAATCTAATTTATTTTTAGGTTCATGATAACCTGGTGTATCGTTAAAAACCAATTGACATGTATCGTCGTTATAGATAGCTCTAATTTGGTTTCTTGTGGTTTGTGGTTTACCAGAAATAATTGCAATTTTATCTTTCATAATTGAATTAATTAAAGTTGATTTACCGACATTTGGTTTGCCACATATAGTGACAGTACCGATTATTTTTTTAATCATACTTGACTCCTAAACTAATGCAATTATGTGAGGTATAAAAATTAATAATCCCACAATAATTGCTGATAATGTTAATACTAATGTTGCCGCTGCACTTATGTCCTTAATTTTTTTAGCATTGAAATTATATTTAAAGGATACCATATCAACAACATTTTCAATTGCTGTATTTAATAATTCGGTTCCAATGATAATTCCTATTACTAGAATAATGATTGCTCATTCAGTTGTATTTATTTTTAATACTATTCCTAAAATAATAACTATCACAGCTGCTATAAAATGAATCACCAATGAAGCTTCTTCTTTTAATGATGTAGCAAGGCCACGGAAGGCGTAACCAAACTTACGTATTAAAGACCCTTTGTTATTTCGTTTTTCACTCATTCTATTACCTCTCAATATTTGCTAATGATAATACTTTATCTTGAATTCCGAACATTATTTTTTCATCTGCTTTTGAAATGTGATTATATTGTAGTAGATGTAGAATGCCATGTGCGAAAAGAAAGCAAATTTCTCTTTCGAATGAATGTCCATATTCTTTGGATTGACTCATTGCCTTTTCATAACAAATGTATATTTCACCAATTAAATTAGTTTTAATACCGCTATCTCATAATGCGAAGGAAACAACATCCGTTACTTTATCGTTTTGTCTAAATTCTTTATTCAAACGCTGTATTTCAGTTTCGTTTACAATAAAACATTCAAAAAACAAATCTTTTTTAATTTCTAATAATTTGCTAATATGAAAAATAATATCATCAAATTTATCTTTGATATTTTGATCTGCTTGATATGTTAGATGATCAATCTCTAAAGTATAATTTAACATGTTAACCTCACTAAAATTATTGTATGGAATTTAAAACCATTATTAATGCACTATCATTATTATAGTAAGATTTCCTAATGTTGTATGTTTTAAAATTAAATTTTTGATAAAACACTATGGCTTGATAATTATTTTCATTAACTTCTAAAAAGATTTTTTTGCCTTTAGATAATGTTATGATTGCTTCGATTAATTTTGTTGCGTATTGTTTACGACGATATTGAGGGAGCACTCCAATTTTAATTAATTCATTGAAATCTAAACTTTTTAAAATTAAAATGAATGCCACCATTTTTTGTTCTTTAAATAATCCTAATTTATCGTAGTTATCATCATCTAACATTGTTTTAAATTGTTGCAACGTATATTTATCATTAACAAAGATTGCTTCTTCGAGGGACATTAATTGTGTTGCGTGAGCACTTGTTAATGTTTGTATAGAGACCATTTACAAAGCTCCTTTAATATAGAGCGGTTTTAATTCATTAATATTAATGATCTTAGTGAAAAACGGTAGTCGATTAATTAGATTAGAGAATATATCATTAGGTAATAAATTATTCTGTTCCCGATTTTTTAGTTCAGGAAAACGGTGATAGAAATTAACGATATCAGCCTTTAAAATCATTTGCGGTTCTACCACAACATTATCGTTAACATAAACTGCTATATATGATTTATTACCTCTTGCATCGATTAAACTAATGCAATTTGAAATTGCTTGTAATCTCAAACTATCAATTATATACAATCCAATATTTGGTTTGACATTAACTCAAGTTTTGGCCACAACAGCTCCAACACGAGTTCCAGTAAAGCTGCCCGGACCATTATTCAAGTAAATATCTGTAATCTCATCTCGTGGAATTTTTTGCTTTTGTAGAAGTAAAAAAATATGTTCAATTAACAAGTCTGTTAAGTTATTGTTTGTGGCAACGCTATGGGTGCCAATGATTGTCTTATCTCTAATTATTGCTAAATTACAATATTTAGAACATACATCGATAAATAAAATATTTTCCTTCATTTTTTCTACTCCTTATGGGAATTAATATATTCACTAAATTCATTTGGTAAAGGTAATTCAACAACAATTTCCTTATGTAAAATAGGGTGAATAAATTTTAATTTATATGCATGTAAATATTGACCATACGTAGTTGTTTTATCACGTGTTCCATATAATGGATCATTGATAATCGGATGATTAATATAACGAAGGTGAACTCGAATTTGGTGGGTTCTACCAGTGTGTAGTAAACATTTGATTAAAGCATATTGATGATAGTTATGACAAATAAAAAATTCAGTCTTAGCAAATTTAGAGTTTTTACCCTTGCCCACTTGCATTCGTAGTTTATCTTGAAAACTTCTAGCAATTGGAGCTTCAACAATCATATGGTCATTACTGAAATTATCATTTACTAATGCGTAATAAGTTTTTTCAACTAAATGATTTGCTACCATCGCTTGCAATAAATGTAAAGCTTCTAAGTTTTTAGCAATAATTATTAAACCTGATGTATCCTTATCCAAGCGATGTACTATACCAGGTTGGCAATCTGGGTAGTGTTCGTTAAAATAGTATACTAGGGCATTTGCAAGTGTATCTGTTTCATTAAAACCTGTCGGATGTATAAGCATGCCACTTGGTTTATTTACAATCATCATATCTTTATCTTCGTACGCTATATCTAGTTCTGTTTTATATGGTTGCAATGTTATATTTATTTTATTTGGATTTGTAAAGATTTTAATTAAAATTGAATCCCCATCCTTAACAATTGAGTTTTTCTTTGAAATTTTATCATTTAAATAAACATTTTGTTGCTCAAATAATAACTGAGTCTTCGTACGCGAAATATCTAAATGTTGTTGGACGAACTTATCAATTCTTATTGGAGTACTTGTTGAAACTTCTATTTCAATAGGTTTAAAAGTTGGATTATTTTGCTTCATATTAATTTATATGATTTTCTTTTTCAAGTTCTTTAATATTTATCATTTTAGTAATTTCAATAGCTATTTCATCTAGTCTTTTATTAAGTACATTAATCTCTGCTTCCATTTCTAGAATTTCAGTATTAAATGTATTCGGATTTTCATGATCCATTGTATTATTCAATTTAATTAATTCCTTTTGGATATTAATTTGTTTAAGTTGAATATCAAAAGTTTCATCATTAATTTCTGTAAACCATTCAATAAATTCAATGTATTTAGTTGGATCATCTAACGAAATATTATTAAGAATATTTTCTGCATGTTTTAATACAACATCAATGTCATTGCTATCATCATCCATATTACTTATACCAAACTCATCAGAAGGTTGAAGTAACATTGATGCTTTCGTTTCACGGATTATTCCTTTGTTAGAAAAGCCTTCTTCTCTAGTCGCTATTTGTTTTTTATTATCAACGTTTACTTTTGTTGTAGTTTCTACTTTAGGTGTTGTTGTAACCTTTGTTTTTGTTGCAACTTTCGGTTTAGGTGTTGCCTTCTTTTTAGATGTAGTTTTTTTAGCTTTAGGTGTTGCCTTCTTTTTAGCTTTAACAACTGCCACTTTTTCAAGTGAATTTTCTTCTAATTTTTTAAGGCGAGCTTTTTCGATATCAAGTTTTGCTTTACGCATTTCTAAAGCTTTCATTTCATCGCCTAGTTCAACTGAATCCTCAACTGAATCCTCAACTGAATCCTCAACTGAATCCTCAATATTTTCTTGATTAATTATTGAATCTGGTTCTGCTTGATATTCATCTTTATTTGCATTTTGTTCTTCTAATTCTTTAAGTTTTGCTAAGTGCTTCTCACGGGCTGTCATTCCATTATCATCACCATGTAAAGATTTAGAATAAGCGCCTAATTTTGATTCGTTACGTTCCTTAATTTCTTTAATTTTTTCGTCTCGAATTTCTTTTGCTGTTTTAACACTTTCATCATTAGATAAAATTGGGGCGACATTTTTAAGCGGTGTATAACTACTTTTGATATTCAAATTGGGTTTTTTTGAAGTAGGTATATAATTGTCATTATCTTCTTCATCTTCTTCGTATTCTTCATCTTCATTTATCTCAGATTTATTACTTAAACAACTATAAATTAATTCACTAATAAGTGCGATAATTATAAATAAAATACCTCCTACAACAAAACTATCAGCTCAATTAAAATCAAACCAAGGTCATTTAAAATAATCAACAACATTATTACTTCAATAAATTTTGTCACCACTAGCATTAACAACTACATCAACAACGCAGCGATCAACAACATTTCCTAAACCACCAAAGAACACAGCATAAACAGTTATTATGTATCATCATTCTGTAATGAAGATGCTAACTATTAAAGCTATAACAACAGGTATTAGTTGAATTATCAGCACTACCGCTGGACTACCCGAATCTAACATGCCAAATGCAATTCCAGAATTAGGTACAACTCACAATCCTCAAGTAGGAGCACCAATATAATAATTAATTGTGGGATCTACATCTGCCCCTGGTTTTAAATTTTTTAAACCATAATCTGCAAAATTACTTGTAAAATAATCTCTTAAAAAATACCAACCTAATCAAAAAATAACACCTAATATAATAAAGCTAAGCACTTTAATAAATATAGTTTTATAAGAAAAAAGCTCATTAATATATTCGCGGCGTGAATCATTTTTAATTTTGTTTCATAAATTTGTGAATAAAACTCTATCAAAAAAATTATCTTCTACATTATCATTAAATTTTTCAGTCATACTAACCCCATTATAGATTTATAAATATATGTATATACTATTAATTATATTATAATTAAAATATGCCAATAATTCAATTATTTACATAAAACAATTGAATCATTTATATATTATTCACTATTGGCAATAGCAATAGTGAATATAGTTTAATTAATCAGTATATTTTTCTGGATGTGTTAATTTCATTTTTGCAATGAATGTTGACTTATCCATTTTGCCGTATTTTTCCATTAACTGGACACATTCAGCATATTCTTTTTGTGCTCATTTTTCATCTTGAAAACCTTTTATAACAACTTTTTTCTTTTGTAAGTTTTTATATGTTTGGAAAAAATCTTTTATTTCAAGCAAAAGGTGCTCAGGAATATCATGCAATTTTTGCATGTGATTATAACGTGGATCACAATCAATCACTCCAATTAATTTAGTATCGGTTTCACCACCATCAATCATTTCCATCGCCCCTAGAATTCTTGTTGGAACATTAACCCCGGGCTGAAATGCTTGGTCTGCAATTACTAAAACATCTAACTCATCGCCATCTCAATCTAAAGCATCTTTAATAAAGCCATAATTTTGAGGGTATCCACTTGCTCCATATAAGATACGGTCGACGCTAATTGTATTTGTTTTACGATCGAATTCATATTTAATTTTACTAAACTTGGGAATTTCAATTGTTACATTTAATTTATTATTCATATTTATTACCTTTTAAGAAATTATAATGGATGGTTGTGTAATGTCAATAGAAAAATAATTAATTTCGCACAATGAGTCACAAAATTAATTATTTTTTATTTAATCTATCAAATTATTTTTTTCATTTACCGTCAGTAAAATCTTTAAGCATCATAGCTAAAGCATCTAATTTTTGATCTTCATGGACATCCTTTAGTAAACTAGTCATATGATTCAAAATATTAACTTTTTTAATTTTGAAACGTTCAAAATCAGTTGTTGATCCTGCATAGATATTACTATTACACAAACTATCAACGTTAGTTATATGTTTTATTTCACACGGTTTTTCTAGTTCTTTAAAATAACAAGATTTACATAAACAAGAATCTCAAGTACAATGGGTCTTAAGATCAATAGTTAGTTCTCGATTACAAATACGACAATTAGTTTTCATGGTAGTACCACCTTTATATCTATTATATAAGAAAAAAATAAAGCTTGTTAAATGATAAGCATATATTTTAGAAATTTTCAATTGATTAATAATAGTTGGTGCTTTTAAACTATGGACAAATCTAATATCCATATAATAGGAGATATATCATGATTTCCCATTATCTTTTGAAGTTAAATAGGAAAATATGATTAGTTTATCGATGATTTGTTTCCGTCAGAACAATTTAATAAAAATATAGACTATTCTAAATATCAGTTTTTTTATTCATGAGATTTCCTAATTGTTGTTGAATTATTTTAAATTTATTAATTTTTTTTAAATATATAGAATATAATTTATTAAGATAGTAAATAAGAATATAAAGGAGTTTTAAATGTCATACAAATTAGGCAATAAAGAAATGAATGAATTCTTTAATAATATTAAATCTGAATAT
>JAACJV010000030.1 GCA_021378535.1 Ureaplasma sp. Hg1
AAACATAAATTAACACAAGCAACTTGCCATACTATTGTTAATGATGCTAACTTTAAAAAAAGTTAATAATTTTAATATTAGTTAGATAAACTATTCAAAAAAATGAATAATAAATAAATAGAAAATAGTAGGTAGATATACATTAAAAGACCGTAAATTGGTCATAATAAAATACATCAATAATTAAATTTAGGTGTAATAATATATTCTAATTTAGGATTTCTAAATATGATGATAGTAGCAGACTTAACACAATTTAAAGAATGGTCTAATTTACATAAAAAATGCGATTTTAAAACTCTCCTAAAGAAGAGTAATTTTAGTATAAACATTCTTAAATCTAAAAGTATTATTGAAATAAACAAATATTTTATTAGGATAAATTAACATAGGAACAATTGATAGAAATTTTAAGAATTCATGATATGTATATTAGTGATAACAAAAAAGAAATTATTTATATTTTATTTAATATATATTTATTTGGAAAGCAAGAATATTCATCTATTGCTTATTAAGTTTTTATGTACTTAATTTATGTTTTTAGATACAGATACTATAAATGACTTAAGGAAATAAAATTGACAAAAAAGCAAAACTAAAAGTTTTAAATGTAATAAAAAAAATATCATGAATACGATGGCACTTAAGGTATTGATAGAGCTTATAAAATGCACCTTAAAAATAAAGAGATAAGTTTACATCACCACTACAACAACGCCGCTAAATGCATGCATTATGTGAGCTTGAAATATAAAGTTAAAGTATCCAAGAAAAGGAGTAAACTTAAAACGTCATTAATAGTGGAAAAAGAAATTAAAAAAGAATCCAATCTACATTAGATTAGATTTCGCTAAAATAATATAAGAATGGATCTATGTAATAATTATGGGCGCCCACATTTGTTGGTATAAGTTTGAAAGTACAATCTTTAAATTTTATCATTAGAGTGTTGCGCTTAAAATCACACCTTACAAAAATAATCAATCTTAAAAACTATAGAAAGATACTTCTAACTAGCCGGTTAGAAGTAGGCACTTGTTATTGATATCTATCTAAAATTAATCTCCCTTGCAGGGAAAACTAGAGGACAAAAGATATGGGAATATAAGTTAACTAAATAATAGTTTGTAAATTATAAGTTATAAAAAAAAGAAACCGCGCGGTTTCTTTTTTTTATCTGTTTTTATATAAATCTAGATTTTCATAAACTGTGAAGAATTGTTGTTTGCGTACATTCATTAATCCACCATAGATAAATGTGTGTACATCAATTATGGTTCATGCAACATAAGCAATGATAAATCATAAATCAATTGGTAAACCAACTGTTCCATCAGCAATTGTTGTCGTTAATGGTGTTAAAAACATTCCAAACAATCCACCTGGTACTGATCCTAATAATGCTGTATTAACATTAACGGTATTGAATAACATGTACATTCCATAAGAAGCTTTGTCTGATCAATCACCGGCACTACCTAGTTTGTCTCAACCTTTTGCTCAATCTTTTCATCAACTCAAAAAGTTACCTGAAGTTCCTGTTGAACCTATATCTACAATTAAAAACGTAACTAACAATAATATTCCTATCATTATTAATGGTCACAATAGTAAAGCTCATAAATTAGCTAAAACTTTTGATTTACGAAATAAGACTCTATCTTCAAAATTCAAACATCTCGTTTTTCCATAAGTATGATTCAAATAAATGAATGATAATAGTGGTCCGAATAGCGGTATAAAATGTCATAATTTATAACGATAAATTTTTCCAGACCGAGAAATATTTAGTTTTTCCTCGGTGTCTTCATAGATTTCAATCCCATGAATAAAACTTTTATCTAAGTCTTGTGAATCTTCCTCATGCTCTGTTGGCATGTAAGAACCGTAATCTGGGTTTCATTCCATTATGTGTCCCCTTTCAATTTTAAGTTATCTCACATATAGATTTTATCATTAAACATTAACATATAAAACACAAAAATATAAAAAAGTATAAATTAAATAGGTTTTAGGAGATTTTAATATTCAATTAAATCATTAAAATAGCATGTTTTATTTCTTTAAAACCATAATATAAATAATTTTCTTAATGATTTCAACCACGACATCATCAATGATTGAAGCGACGTATTTTAAGTTAAGTGAGAATTCTGTTTCATTACTTTTAGCACTAAATAAGTTATCACTAATAATTTTAAAGCTAGCAAATTTGACATTAGTATTGAAACAAATTTGTGCAATTGCTGTTGCTTCCATATCAAGCGCTAAGGCATCCTGCTCTAAAATTGCTGGATAATCATTAAGGTTGCTTTGATTAATAAAAGTATCCCCACTGACGACTGTTCCATGATCGATATTCAAATTTTTAGACCCACAAATATCACTAATAATTTCACTCATTTTTTTATGGGTTGGATATGTTACTGGCATTTTAGGAACTTGGTTTAATTCATATCCAAAGGCGGTCACATCAACATCATAATATTTTAGTTGATCAGCGATGACAACATCTAGGTTATTTAAACTAGCTTTTAAACCTGCTGCTGCACCAACGTTAATGATGTATTGAACATTAAAAGTATTGATCATATTCATTGCAGTTCCAGCAGCATTAGTCTTACCAATCCCACTAAATGCGACAACACACAATGTGTTTTGAATGTTTGAAACATAAAATTTCTGGTTGTTATGGGTGTGAATAAAAGGATTAATTAAACGCGTTTTAGTTAAGTTTTTTGTTTCAGTTTCCATTGCAATAATAACACCAATCATAATAGTACCTCGCTTCTTTCTATTCGTATTTATCTTGAATTGTTTGATAAATAATCATAAATGTTTGATCTAAATCTTTAAAAATTAATTTTCGATAATAGTCAATATTATCCATATCTTCATTAGTTCGTGACGGTTCTAGTTTATCAGCACAAAATAAAATTTTATCTAATAATGTTAAATCATCACGGTGGTAATCAAACGGTCTTGTGTGCCGTTTGATTGCATTTAAAACAACTTCATTACGAAAGATATAATCCTTATAAATCACATAAGCCCCAACGTATGGATGAAGTACTCTTCAACTTTTATAATTGTATATATGTAAAATATTTTCACTAATATCAATTTGAATAGTCTTGCTATAATCTTTTGCTATGTCATGATAAAGTCCAGCTGTATAAGCTAAATGAGCTTGGCTTGAATCATAATGTTCCATAATTGTTTTCGCATAATCAGCCACTCTTAAACAATGTTCATAGCGACTTAGTTTCATGTGTTCAACAATTCTTTCTTTACCATAAATCCCATAGTCATTAATATAATTAATAACCTTCATATCCATCATATTTGCATTTGGTAAAAGGCGCATGGCAGTTGATGTAATATTATTAATAACATCATAGATTAAAGTCATGTTTTCATATTCTGCTTTACAATCACAAGCTCCTTCACTGCAACACTTACAATAAAAAGGACGTTTGTAAACTAAAACATGAACTAATTCAAGAATTTTATCATAGCTTTTTCATTGCTTAAATTTCTGCAAATGGTCGCTTCCCATAATTCAATATAGTTCATCATTAGGATATAATTGTTTAAAATATTTAATGGTATCAATACTGTACACTTTTGTCTTTTGATCTAATTCAAATTCACTAATACTAGCTTCTTTGATGTCACTAGTTGCTATTTTCAACATTGTCAAACGTTGTTGAAAATCAGTTAAAGTACGACTCTTTAAATGCGCATTAAAAGCTGGTATAAAGATAATCCGATCTGCTTTTAGAAAATTTAATGCATGTTTTGCAATGTTAGTATGACCTAAATGAACGGGATCAAAACTACCCCCAAATAAAATAATTTTCATTATTTAGATAATTGCATATTTGCTTTTTAGAACACGGACATCACGGTGGGTGATAACACTTACTTCTCTAGCACCTGCGTTGATAACAATTAAACCAAGTCCACTAACAATAAGGTTCATTCTTGCACCTGTTTCATTTTTGAAAACTTTGATTTGACTTAATTTATCTTCATTAAAGTTTTCAACAAATTTAACAATGTTAATATCATTATTTATTATTGAACTAGTATTATCTATTGGTTTAGTTTTAACTTTTTGCTTTTTTTCTTCCTGAATAATTGTCACATTTTCGATCACATCGTTAAACTGAAATTTAGCTAAATTAGCTCGATTGTCTCAATTACGCGGGGCATTTTCTAATTTCATTCGTAAGACGTTTAAATCATTTGAACCATAAAAAGTAAATGTTGTTCTTGTGCCAAGATGATAGTTGATTAAAGCTAATCCTTCAATCATTAAAGATTGTTGAGCGTTTAATTGATAGCCTTTAGTTTTTATTTTTTTACTTGATATAATGTTTTTAACAATTTTAGGATCTACGTAATTAAGGATATTATCAGGATACAATACACCTGGGGTATCGATGAATTCGATTCTTTCGATCTTTGTTTTCTTTAATTGCAAGGTTGTATTAATAAAAGGACTAACTGTTAATTCAGGAGTAACTTTTTTTATTTTTGCAATCCCGTTAATCAATGAAGATTTACCAACGTTAGAACAACCGACAAAATAAGCTTTTCGGTGATTCAATTGAGCATCCTTAGCAATTTGAAAAATGATTTCCAAGTTTTTCTTATGATGATCACTTGTATAAATGATCCGTCGCTTAAAAAAACCTTTAGATTCTAATGTATCAACTATTTTTTGACGTGTAATAACTTCGTTGTGTTTTGGTAAACAATCAGTTTTATTAACAATAATTGTAACAAATGTTAAATCATTTAACCTTGGTAAAATTGTATTTTCCAAATCTAAAACATCAACAACGTGAAAAATATGAGCTCGTTTTAAATTTAGATTATCTAAAACATCATCAATTAAGTGTGATGAAACATTAGTGTTATCAATTTCTCCATAATTGATTAATCGAAAACAACGCTTGCAATAAAGCGTTTTACCTTCGATGTATTTTGCGATGTAACCTGGTTGAGTTGGGTCATCGTTAAGATAAGATCCACAACCTTTACATTTAATATTATAAGATGTCATATGATGCCTCCATGCTTCCTTTGTCAATAATGTCATTAATTACATTATTGTGCTGTAATTTTTTATAAATAAAATTTTCTAATAGATTTAAGAAAAAACCGTTCTTTTCACTTGATGTGCTAACAATCGGTAAGGTAAGAATACTCCTACAACCAAGTCGGTTAGCCAATCAAATATCTGTGATAAATTGATCCCCTAAAATTAATACATCATCCTTTTCACAACGGTATTTTGCCATCATTTTGCTTACTTTTCAAGTTAGGGGTTTTTTAGCGTTATAGGCAAAATCATTTGGTTGTAAAACTTCACAGAATCTTTCGACACGTTTCTTTGTGTTGTTGCTAACAACAACAAAAACGATGCCTTGTTCTTGGACTGCCCGACAAAATTTTATCGCTTTAATGTTAGGTAGTTTATTAAAATGTGGGGTTAAGGTATTGTCTAAATCACAAACTAACATTCTAATCCCTTCACGTTTAAGGTTTGAAGGATTTAAATCTTCAAAGCTTTTAATAAAGACATTAGGACGAAAATAGTTTAATCAAATATTAGTTTGTTTCATAATTTAATCCTTATCAAATAATTTTAGTTGACCTTCACCTTCATATTCATCTTCATTTTCATCATCTAGTAATGGGCTTACTCCGCCTTTTACAATGCTACCGCTAGTATAATCATCACGATAACCCATCTTAATTGATTTTACATCTTTTAAAGAACTAATTCGTGTATTATGGTCTGAAATATTTATTTCAGATGGTTTCCATAAAAATCATTGATTATCATTATCTAAGATATTGATAAGATCACGAGCGTTCGCAATAAAAGCATTAACCATCACGTAAGGTTTTGTAACTAACTGACTTAGCACTAATGCGCCCGGATGACCACGTTTAACACTTTTTAATTCTTGAACACTAATTCGCTTACAGCCTCTTGCAGCTAGAATCGTCACAATGTTCTCAGAACTATGGATTCTGAAAGCACTAATCACGCCGTCATTTTTTCTAAGTTTAATTGATTTTACACCAGCTGCTGTTTTACCAACAACCGGGATTTCATTAGAATTAAACATCATTCCAAATCCGTGTTTTGTAATAATTCCAACCGGATCATCCAAACTCGGTTCAAACAAATCAGCTGAAACAATTTCTGCATCTTCTTTTAAATTGATGATGTTAGCTATTTTGGCATTTTTTGAATTTGATAAATCACTGACCTTAACGCGTTTAATTAAACCATCATTAGTTGCAATCATTAAAAGACGATCATCGCCAATTAAATTAGTGACATTGAAACCGAAAATAATTTTTTCATTACCGCTTATAGTAACACAATTATTTAGATGTTCACCATTATCTTTTCATTTTAAGGTTTTAATTTTATGAACTGGAACATTGATATATTTACCACTGTTAGTAATAAAAATAGCACGGTCTAAAGTATTAGAATTAAAATGTGATACAAGAATATCACCATCTTTAAAAGTGACATCTTTATAGTTGCTACTATCAATACTACGTTTGCTGACAGTTTTAACATAACCATCATGAGTAGCAAACACAACAACGTCGCGTTTATCGATAATATCAGCATCTTCAATTATAATCTTGTCAATTTCTACTTCAATATCAGTTTTTCGTGGTTGGTTATATTCCTTTTTATAATCACGTAAAACTGTTTTTAATAAATTATTTTTAATTTCGCTTGAACCTAATATTAATTTTAGTTCGCTAATTCTTAATTGTAATTCATCAGCTTCTAACTTAAGTAAATCAATATCAGTTGCTGATAACTTATATAATCGTAAGGTTACAATTGCTTCGGCTTGAACAACACTAAAACCAAACTTCACCATAATTTTTTGTTTTGCATCTTCTTTACCAGTACTCCGACGGATTACATAAATAACATCATCAATTATTTTAATAGCTTTAATTAAACCAATCACAATTTCTTGACGTTTTAAAGCTTTGTTTAAATCAAATTCTGCCGTTTTAGTGATGATTATAATAGCATGATTAATAAATGAATCTAGGGCTTGAACAATTGGCATTAAAATTGGTTTTCGCCGTTCGATTGCCACAAAATTAATATTGTATGAAATTTGTAAAGCGGTATTTTTATATAAATAATTTCGGACCGTTTCTAATGAACGACTTGCTTCAATATCAATGACAATAGAGATTCCTTTACGGTCACTTTCATCTCGAACTTCAATAATCCCTGGCATTTTTTCATTAAAAATAATTTCATCAATTGATCTAATAATATGTGCTTTATTAGTTTCGTATGGAATTTCTGTCACAACTAATTGATGCATTTTTTTGTTGACGGGGTTTTCATAAATTCTTGAACGAATAATAAATTTACCGCGGCCTGTTTCATAAGCATCACGAATTCCACTAGTACCTTGAATAATTCCACCAGTGGGAAAATCTGGCCCTGGCATTAATTTAATAATTTTATCAACTCGACAATTTGGATTATCAATCCGATGAACCGTTGCATTGATTACTTCATTGAAGTTAAAAGGTGGGATATTAGTTGCATAACCAGCTGCAATTCCCATTGCTCCATTAACTAATAAGTTAGGAAACAATGAAGGTAAAACAGTTGGTTCAGTTTCACTATCGTCAAAGTTTAAAGCAAATTCAACAGTGTTTTTTTCAATGTTATTAATCATTAGACTACTAACTTTAGATAGACGACATTCAGTATACCGCATCGCTGCAGCATTATCACCATCGATTGAACCATTGTTTCCGTGCATATCTAATAATGGTCAATTGTTTTTTCAATCTTGACTCATTCGAACCATCGCTTCATAAATTGATGAATCACCATGGGGGTGATATTTACCAATAACTTCACCAACAGTACGTGCTGATTTTTTATAAGCTCGATCATAGGTAATATGTAAATCATTCATCGCATATAAAATTCTACGTTGAACCGGTTTTAAACCATCTCGTGCATCAGGCAACGCTCGGTCTTGAATGATATATTTAGCATAACGGCCAAAACTTTCGTCCATTACTTCATCAATTGAACGACGTCATATATTAGCTTTTTTATTATCTACCAATTTATTTCTCCTAGTCTTCTAACGTAAAATCAACATTAGCGTTTATTCATGTTTTACGTTTTGCTACATTATCACCCATTAAAACACTTACTTGACGTTCAGCGATTGCTAGATCATCAATTTGGACTCTAATTAATTGTCGCGTTTCAGGATTCATTGTTGTATCCCATAATTGTTCAGCGTTCATTTCACCAAGGCCCTTATACCGTTGGATTTCATAAGCACCCTTACCTTTTTTAAGGTCTTCAATGGTGTTTTCATCTCAAGCATAGGCATATTCTTTTGTTTTCTTATAAGTTATTTTATATAGTGGTGGCATAGCAATATAGATATGTCCTGCTTCCACAAGCGGTTTAAAAAAGCGATAGAACATCGTTAGTAATAAAACCTGAATATGGGCACCATCAGTATCAGCATCAGTCATAATAATAATTTTATTATATTTTAATTTCTTAAGATCGAATTCTTTTGAAATACCTGTTCCTAAACAGGTAATGATTGTACCGATTTCTTCATTTCTTAAAACGTCTAGTAATTTAGCTTTTTCCACATTAATTACTTTCCCTTTTAAAGGTAAAATTGCTTGGTTAACCTTATTACGACCTAACTTAGCTGAACCACCTGCTGAATCACCTTCAACTAAAAATAATTCTCTAACACGAGGATCTTTTGATTGAGCTGGAGTTAATTTTCCAGATAAGATTTTTTCAACTTTTTTACCTTTAGTTTTACGAACAGCATCACGTGCTTTTCGCGCTGCGTTTCTTGCATCACGTGCTAAAAGGGCTTTTTTAATTATGTCTTGACCCTTTATTTTATTTTCTTCAAATCAAAAACTTAATTTTTCATTTAATACTTTTTTAACAGCTTCTCTAGCTTCAGGCGTATATAATTTATTTTTAGTTTGTCCTTCATAGGTAATTAAATGTTCAGGAATTTTAACACTTATAACAGCTGCTAAACCTTCACGAATATCTGAACCATCTAGGTTTTTATCACGTTCTTTTAAAAGCTTTCATTTTCTAGCATAATCATTAATTGTTTCAGTTAAAGCTATTTTAAAGCCAGTCTCATGACTCCCACCTTCGTATGTTTTAACTGAGTTGGCAAAGGAGATGATAATTTCATTCATGTCGTTTGTATACTGTAATGCAATCGCTACTTCAACATCATTATGTTTACTTTCAAAGCGCGCAATTGGAGAAATCGTAGTTCGGTTTTCATTAATAAAGGCAACGTATTCAGCGATTCCATCATTTGCAACAAATTCATCATAGGTACGGTTTAGTTTATCTTCAAAGGTTATTTTTAAGCCTTCAAATAAAAATGATGATTCCCGAATTCTTTCTTTAATTGTACTAACATTAAATTTAGCGTTCTTAAAAATTTTCTTGTCAGGTTTAAAATGAATGTAAGTTCCGGTTCGATTAGTTTTTGCAATTTCATGCAATGGTTTAGCAATTGCTCCCCCATGTTCAAAACGTGCTTCATATACTTTACCACCACGGTTAACACGAACAACTAATCATTCACTTAAAGCGTTTACAACCGAAGCTCCAACGCCATGTAGGCCCCCTGAAACTTTATAAGCTGTTTCATCGAATTTCCCTCCAGCATGTAAAACAGTAAAGACTGTTTCAACTGATGAAATTCCGGTTGATTTATTAATCCCAGTTGGAATTCCTCGACCATTATCCTTAATTATAATTGAACCATCACGTTCATATATAATCTCTATTATATTAGCGACACCAGCCAACACTTCATCAACAGCATTATCAAAAATTTCTCAAATTAGATGATGTAACCCACGTGAATCAGTTGATCCAATGTACATCCCAGGTCGTTTACGAACGGGGTCTAATCCCTTAAGAACTTTAATATTCGATTCATTATATGTAGCCATAATATCCTCCGATAAGCAACTTTATTTAATTACAATACAATAATAATAACATATATATTATATAAGATTTACAATTGTTTTAAGCCTTTTTAAACAGGTTAAATTAATATAGAATTATATCTAAACAAATGAACTCTAGTAGATATTATCCTAATTAAATATCAACCTTTATTTACTAGCAAGGATTATATTAAGCTAATTAATTTAACTTTTAGGAAATTTTAAAGGTTTTTTATCATAAATTATAATAGATTAGCGCCATTTAAATTCAGTTCAATAATATTTACTAAAAATGTAATATAATTAAACAAAACTATATTTAGAGGTGTTATATGAATATAAGCTCAGCTTTAACTTTACTTGTATTACTTGGTGCCGTTATTGGATATTTAATTGGAAGCATTGCATGATCGGTGATTATTGGTAAATTTCTATATAAAAAAGACCCTCGCGATTTTGAATCACACAATATCGGAGCGACCAACTCAGCACGAGTGTTCGGTAAAAGAATGGGTTTAATAATATTATTACTTGATATGTTAAAAGGGTTCGTTCCTGTTTTAATTATGTGAATTATTTATGTTACTAGTTTAGAAGATATTTTAGGTCCAACAATAACTAAAACTTGAAACCCTAAATATTTAATTTATTTATCTGGGGCTTTTGCAGTGATCGGTCACTGCTATCCTTGTTTCTTTAATTTTAGAGGTGGTAAAGGAGCAGCGACAACTGGTGGTTTGTTTTGAGCAATCTCACCAATTTTAGCAATTGTTTGTCTAGCCGTTTTCTTTGTTGTTTCAAGAGCAAGCAAGTATGTTTCGTTAGGATCAATGGTAACGGCTTTAGCTTGTGCCTTTATTTTACTTATTCCTGGCATCCATTATTGTTATTTTATTGATACTAATTTTAATAACGATGTATCCTTTAATATGATGCTCCTTTATTTAGCGATTATCTTATTAGCTTTAGGTAGTTTAATTACCTATAAACATAAAACCAATATTATCCGATTACTAAATCATAACGAACGTAAAATCAAATAATCTAATTATTTAATTTCTTTTAAATATTAAAGAAATTAAGGAGTGTAAAAATGAAATTATATAGTATTGGTGAATTCGCTAAATTAACATGCACCTCAATTTCAGCCTTAAGATATTATGATGCAATTGATTTGCTTATCCCAGCGACTATAAAAGATAATAATTATCGTTACTACACGCTTGATCAAATTTATACCATCGAATGAATCAAACATTTAAAGAATGCAGGGATGTCACTTAAGGATATTGAAAGCTTAATCCATGATAATCCTAATGATCAATTGGAATTATTAGTTGATAATTATCTAGCTTTAGTTGAAGTTAAAAAAGCAGAAATTAAGAAAATGAATTGAAACATTGACCGCATCACTAAGAAGCGTGATATTTACAAGCAAGCAATGGCTAATAAAGATCAGATATATGAAAGATATTTTAAAAAAGGCTACCTATTATTTGTTTGTGAAGAAGTTAAAGTTGGTAGTGAAGATTGAAATTTAGAAATTTATGATATCTTTAAAGATCACAATAGTTTTGAAGAATTCACAATTATTCAAAAGGGTTATATTTATGATAACTATAGCTTTGAAACTAATTTAAGATTTTCTTATGTTGAACTAGTAGATAAAAAAGATAAGGATAAATTTTCTAAAAATAATGTCTTTCGTGTTCCTGAAGGAATCTATAAAATCAAATTTTCATACGAAGAAAATTTAAACAATAACATTAAATCATTCACCAAACTTTTAACATCACAAGGTTATAAATTTGATTTGATTATTGTTGAAAAATTAATGCCTTCAACGTTAATTAAACACGCTCCTAGTGATTGTTATGAAATTCAAATAATGACTTATAAATAAAAATAATGTAATTCTTCCTTGACTCTCAAGTTACCTTAGACTTTAAGATATTAATGTATCGAAAAGTAGGAGGATATATTATGAAAAAATTAAAAGTAACAATTGTTGGTGCTGGTAACGGTGGAACAACAGCTGCTTACCATATTGCTTCAAGGGGACATGAGGTTTGTCTTTTTGATTCGAAGAAATTCCCTAAGGGAGTTGAGAACGTTAAAAAACACAATAATCAGATTATTGCTGTTAGTGAACTACATGAAACTAAGATGAATTTCCCGGGCGTTCAAACTATTACAAAGACAACAACAGATCCAAAAGAAGCTGCTGGTTTTAGTGAATACTTAATCTTCATCGTACCTTCTTTTGCACAAGAAATAATGTTTGATGAATTATTACCTTTTTTAAATGACAATCATAAAATTGTTTTAATGCCAGGTAACTACGGTAGTTTAGTTCTTAAACATAAAATTAACAATAGTAAATATAGCAAACTTAACCTTACCTTCGTGGATGCAATTAGCATTCCTTGAGCGTGTCGTTTAGTTGAAGATAATAAAATTGCAATTTTAGGGTTAAAGGAATATTTACCGATTTCAATTTGACCAAAAACTAATAGTAAAACAATTCTTAAAGATTTAAATGATATTTTTCCTTTAGAAATTACATTATTAAATAACCCAATCGTAAGTGGTTTAGAAAACATTAACTATGGTGGGCATCCTTTAATGACAGTCTGTAACATTGGCTTATTAGAAAACTTCGATGGTAAGTTTAATTACTACCGTGATTGTTGTTCAACAGCAACTGCTAATGCATGTATCGCAATGGATAATGAAAGATTAGCAGTTGGGAAATCATTTGGTTGAAATTTAAAACCAGAATTAGAAGCAATGAACACGCTTTATGATTCGCATGAAAAAACAGTTTATGACTTCAACCGTAACTCTGTCACCCATGTTAAACTTCAAAGTGCACCTAGTAATAGTCACCACCGTTATATTATTGAAGACACTGCTTATCTATTAGTACCTTGTTATCAATTAGCTAAAAAAGCTAATATTGAAGTACCAATCGTGGAATCAATTGTAAGGTTAGCATCAGCTTACAATAATGAAGACTACTTTAAAACCGGTCGAACATTAGCTAAAATGGGATTAGATGATATGTCATTAAATGACATTAAAAATCTAATGGAACAATAAAAGTGATTGATCAATCAGATTTAAAAGATAAAGTTGAGGAAGACGAAACTTCACACGATATCGACGATCATAGTAACTATTGTGAAAATGATGTTTTAGATGAAAAAGTAATTGAAAAAAGCCCAAATCCGGTTTCATCTAAAAAAAATAATTTCTTTGCTAAGAAAAAAAGCAAATTTAAAATGCCTTCATCGTTTATGATTCTACTAGTTATT
>JAACJV010000031.1 GCA_021378535.1 Ureaplasma sp. Hg1
CAACTAAATTTGATAAGTACGGTAATCCTATTAATGATAATGGTTCATCAAGACGAAGCTCAACTTCTTCTACTAGAAACACATCATCAGTTAAATTAGATAGATACGGCAATCCTATTAACGGCAGTAGATCATCAGCTAAATTTGATAAGTACGGTAATCCTATTAATGATAATGGTTCATCAAGACGAAGTTCAGCTTCAGCAGCAAGAAACACATCATCAACTAAATTAGATAAATACGGTAATCCTATTAATAGCGGTGACGTATTAGATCGAAGATCATCAGCTCGAAATAAGACGGACGTTAAACTAGATAAATACGGTAACCCAATTAACGGTAGATCAAAAATAGAAAATTCTAATAATGATAAATTAAATTCTAGAGGAAGAAATAAAGCATTAGATAGTTTCGATGCTGTATATTTATTGAATGATCAAGATATCAAAAACATTGATAGAGCATCAAATAGAAGCATGGATAATATCAGTAAACTTAATAAGAAAAAACGAACTATTAACAAGGATAGTGGCCAAGGAAATTGAGGCCGTTTAGTTAGTCAACAAGTTGAGAATACAAAAGGTAATGGACCGGTTAACATAAAAGATATCAGTTTAGATGAATTTGATAATGAACTTACTAATGACTCAAATGATAATAAACAAAAAAATAATAAGGTTAATTAAGATTAGCTATTAGTATTATAAATTAGATAAACACCCGTGGTTCATCCGTGGGTGTTTATCTAATTTAACAGATGATAGCCATAAAATTTAATTATTATTTTCTATCAATCGGTTTAATAATCAAATAGTTTTTAGTGTCTAAATAATAACTAAAAATATTTTCAACGCCATTAACATAATAATATATTGCATAATCATTAATGATTAACATTAAAACAATCATAACAATAATGATAACAACATTATCTAGGGATGAATTATCAAAATTGTAAAGGACAAAAGATGCAGTCCAACAACTTAGTATCAAACAACTTAAACAACATATCAAACCATTTATTAATAGTGGTAATCAACATAAGTGAAGTTTTAGGTGATTGTTAGCTTGTTGATTTATTTTAATTTGTTGCATTATCATTAAGGGATAATTTAGAATAGGAATTAATAATCATCAATGATATTTTCAATTTTCCATGAATAAGTATTGTTCGTGTTTATAGTTGATTTTAATTTGAAAATGTTCCATGGTAAGTTTTCGATAATGCGGGTTAGTTATAATAATTTGAACATTACGTTTAATTAAAGCTAGTCATAGGTTAATATCAATTGTTGCTAAATGTTGATATAGCTTCAACCGTTGTTCAATTGAAGCGCTAAAAAAATAGTAAAACAATTGATGAATACAAAGGGTAGTTATACTTGCAATGATTGTAGTAGTTATTAGGTAACTACTACTAAAGCTGCCATGAGCGATTATATTAAAAACAAAAGTGGCACCTATTAATATTATGGAAATAATTAATAGCACAAAATACTTTAATAGATCATACGGATTCAAAATTAATTTTTGAAAAATCTGGCTTTGATGTTTAGCTTTATGCCATAAGCTAAAAGCTAATCATAAATTATTAATTATCAATAAGTAAGATCAAACTTTAGCTAATTTAAAAGGGACTGAATCCATTTGTAAATCTGTCCTATTATTGTTTTGTAGGTACGAACCTATTCTAATAAATGTTTGAGTTAACAATTTTGTCTCCTATTTTAATGTTATATATTATAGCAATTATAATAATATGTGAAGTTAAAATAATCCGACAAAACAATCTTTTTTAACATTTTGTCTATCTATTAGTGAAAAATCAATCAATTAATGTTTCAAATAAAAGCTATATTTTAGAATTAATATTTTTAATGAAACAAACAAAAAAGCATTTAAATTGCAAACTTTAATATTCTAATTGCACACTTAAGATATTTTTTAGTATAATTTAAATATATAAAGTTAAATATATTAATTTTCAAAAACAAGGAAAAAAGGTAAGATAAATGATAAATAACAAAAACATCCAAAAAAAACCAATGGTACAACCGATGCGTCAGCCGGCCCCCCCTTTAAGACAAGCAACTCTTAAAGGTGCGCCGCAACCAGGAATGGTTCGTCCTGGCATGGGACCTGTTCCGATGGGAAGCCCTCAACCGACAGGTTATAATTTTGGTTCTGTAACAAGACAAGAATTACAAATCGAAGATAAAGTAGCACACCTTTCTCTACAAGTAAACCAAATTATTATTCGCCCGTATTTGCAACAAGCACTAGATTACTTGCGAACATCAAAGCACGATGCTGAAATTGCATATAACCAATTGTCTGATGAAATAGCTCAAGAAGTTAAAGTAATTCAAAAATCAAACATTGAAATTTCACAAAGAATTAAAGATGCTAAAATGACAATTGAAAAAACTCAAAATGTTATTCGTAATAAATATAACAATTCTACTGAAGATGAAATTGCTTCTGGTCAATTAAATTTAGACGAAGAATATAATTTAGTAGCAGATCAGTATGAATTAGCTATGCAATTATCACAAGAATTAACTAAATATAAAATGCGTGTTGAATCATTAATTGAAACACAAAGTGTTTTAGACAATTCAGTTGTGGCTCGAACAAGTGAATTACAAGTAGAAATTGATAACTTAGATTTACTACTTCACAATTTCGATGCTTCTGATTATGCTGATGTTTTAGCAAGTAAAAAAGGAATCCGTTCAATGGGTCAAAGAAGACCAATTGATGAAATGCCAAGAAGAGGTAAACAACTTAATTCAATGGTAGATGATTACGCTTTACGTACATATGACGATATTTCTAATGTCTCTCGTTTTGAAGAACCGGTACGTCAAAACATTAGCCCATATGGTTCAAACCGTGGCGTGCAACAACAAGTTAGCCGAATTCAACAACAACAACAATATGGTCGAGGATCAAGCTATGTAAATGCTAGTTCAAATAATATTAATGTTCATAATATTAATGATGTTGGTGATGGCAAAATGTTTGTTGTTCGTAAGGGAAATCCAATTACAACAGACCAAGCTAACGCTGTAGCAGATATTCAAAAAACTAATAACAATGCTATTAAAGTAATCAGATAGTTTTAATTTATTTATCAAGTATAATCAATGTAACGACTAAGTCGTTACATTTTTTTTGAGGTACAAAGTTTGCAAACTAAAAAGACATTTTTCACTAAAAAACGAATTATTATTTTCATAGTTATGTTAATAGTAACGATTGTATTGGCTTATCTTACAATTAGTATGTTCACTGATGTTAATTTCAAACAATTGCAAACGACTATAATTACTGCCCAAAACGAAAGTAACTATGTTTGGTTTTTTATTATGTTAATTTTACTTGCTCCTATTTTTAGGTCAGGTTTTTTAGTTTTCTCAGTATGAATTAGATTGCGTGAAAAACATATTAAAGTGAGTACTTGAAATTGAATGAGCTATATTGCTTCAACTATATTTATTACAGCAATTACCCCTTTTGCAATTGGTTCAGAACCATACGCTATTTTCTGAATTGAAGGACGTGGCGTTAGTACTAAAGAAGCTTCAGTAATGGTAATGTCAATTAGTTTGATTCGTCAAATTGCTAACATGTTAATTAGCGTGCCTTGTTTCATTTACATAATGACTTATGCTCGAACAATGTTAGAGAGTCATGATGGGATTATTGTTTTTAGTTTTATTCTAAGTGGAGTGGCATTAGATTTTATTGTCCTAGCATTTCTTGCTACCATTGCTTTGAATCAGAATATTCATTTCTATTTATCTTTATGATGGAATAAAATTAAAAAATATATAGGTAGAACACCAAGAAGCTATGATGAAATTAAAGCTAAATATAAAACTAACCAAGAATTTAAAACGGCGTTTCTAAAGGATGTTAAAGTATTCCGATATTTTAGCTTAAATATTATCTTTTTTCTTATCTATGATATTTCTCGATATTTAGGAATGTATTTCGCCATTAAAGGTTTGTTTCCAAGCAACGATCTTTTTAACGATCCAAGTATAGTTTGACAAATATTTAGTTTAACTACAATTTCGGTTGTTTCTAATAATTTTATTCCAATGCCAGGTGGCGAAGGTAGCACACAAATAATAATGCAATTACTATTTACAACTATGAACAATAGTTTTGAATCCATTAGAAGCCAATTAGGGAATATCATTTTATTATGAAGAACGTTTACCTTCTATATTCCAGCAGCATTAAGTTTAATAGTAGTAATAGCTAAATCGAGTGAATACCTATTTAAACAACAGGATGGAAGAAAAGACTCCAATCGCACGAAGTGATATCGTTAATACTATTAATTAAAAATTATTAATAGATAATGATAAAATATATTAAAGAAGGTAACTCATGAAAAAAATTGAATTAAAAGAAGTATTTACACTACAAGCAACATTGGATAATCGAATTCACAAGGAACACAATGTATCCTATGCTTCCACTACAAGTGAAAGAACTTTGGCTTTAGCTGTGGAATTAATGGAATTGGCAAATGAAATTCGATGTTTTAAATATTGATCATTTAAAGGTCCGAGTGCAAAAGAAATTATCTTAGACGAATATGTTGATGGGTTGCATTTCATTGTTTCCCTTAGTTTAGCTTTTGGAGTTGAGACAAACTTTGAAATTGAAGACGATCAAGTGATTGATGATAAACATAAACTAACAGGAATTTTTTTATGTCTACTTGATAAAATTAATAATTTGAAAGACAAAAATATAATCGAAGAATGATTACATCGATATATTAGTTTAGGATATAATCTAGGGTTTGATATAAATCAAATTATCGCTGGATACCATAAAAAAAATAATATTAATCACAAGCGACAGGATCAAAAGTATTAATGGAAATACGCCATATTTTTGTTGGTGGACGGAGTTTAATGTACAAATGATATCGCAAAGATACTAAACATATGTATGCTAAAGTTAATAAGGAAAATGATGTAATTGTTTCAACACCTTATTTTATTAGTGGAAACCAAGTTGATAATTTTATGATTGATCATTATGAAGCATTTGCAAATTATTTAGATAAAAGAGAAAATGAAGCTTTAATTAATATTGCAGCAAACAAACTTTCGATACACGGTGTGCCGCATGAAATTAAAATAATATTAACTAATGGAAAACAAAAATATGAGCTTCTTAATAATAATATTTACCTTCATCTTAATGACGAAGAAAATAAGAAGAAAATGTTAAAGAAACTTCTTTTAAAAGAAGGGGAAGCCTTCTTAATTGCTCGGACTAAAAAATTTATTAGAAAATATCATTTTGAAACTGGCACTATTGAAGTTAAATGAATGGCTAATAAATGGGGACAATGTGAGCGAACATCGCGTAACATCACCTTAGCAAGCCAATTGTTCGCTTTTAATGATGAATTAATAGATTACGTTATTCTACACGAATTGACCCATACAATCCACCCTAATCATTCATTAGCATTTTGAAAACAATTAGAAGAATATTATCCAAAGTACATATGAGCAAAAGAGAAATTAAAATTTGAATGTTAAATTAAAGATGTATAATAAAACAAGTAAATTAAGATAGGAAAAGACAATGGCTAAAAAATTAATTATTAGTTTCGAAGATGATGTTTATGAACAAATTTTAAACGTTTATAAAGAATCGAAAAAAACTGCAGAAAATGCTGCAGAATCAGTTGAAGAATTTGTAGGAGATATTGTTAAAGTTTTTATTGAATCACAAAAACAAATGGAAAAATTTGGTGAACAAATGAAATCAGTAGTTGATATGTTCGGTTCAGGCGAAGGTTTAGATTTTGGGAATTTATTTGATAGCATCCTTAAAACAAATAAGGAAGCTAAACCTGATAAGGAAAAACCAAAGGATTCTAAAGACAAATCAACCGGAAATAAGAAGTCGTAAATAGAAATATGATTGTCGAGAAATTTCGGGATTATCAAATTGATAGAATTAAATACGCACTTATTAATGGGCGTTCTAGTATTGTTTTAATCCATTCAGAGTTCGGTGCTGGAAAAACCTTTTTAATTAAAAATGTCATAAATGAAATTAATGCTGAAAGTGATTCTTTGAAATGTGAATATTTTCCATTTCCCGAAAACCACAATATTGTTGAGGAAATGTGTTCAATTATTAACCGTAATTTTATCTTAGATTTTAATGATAAAGAAGATATTAAAGATATTCAGAGAATGACTAGCCAACAAGAATATGATAAAACTAAATACTTAAATAGTTCAGTTTTATGAGCACCATTTATGTATGGAACATTAGGCGCTGGCGCCATTATGTTAATTGTTGAAGGTATGAAACAAATGCTTGATCCGGTATTATCTATTTATTTAGGTATTGCACTTTTAGTTTTTGGAATTATATTAGTAGCTGTTTTTGGTTTGTATTTCTTTTACATGCGACGTCAAACAAGAAAAAATATGAGTCGACCACATACTTTTCACGAGCAAATTAATCAATTCACACCAAAGGTTAGTGAATACATTAAGCAAAACAAAAGTCGCTACAAACACTATACTGTTGTAATTGATAATTTTGATAACGTTGAAGAAGCAGAACAAATAGATATTCTTAAAACATTAAAACAAATTGCGAGTGCTGATGATAACCCTTTTAATTTTGTACTTTTAAAATCAGAACACGAAAGTAACATTGATGTTATTAAATTCAATAGTTTAGTTAAAGCTAATTATGTTGATTATGAATTATTAATCCGTTATGTGCCAAAACGGGCAGCAGCAATTGCTTTAAACAAAATTAATCGCACTTTGAAAGAATACGATTTATTGGATATTCCTTTTAATACACAAATATATTTGGCAGATGCAGTTCGAAAACAAATTTATAATATAGCTAAACAATGCACTTCCTACCTACAAATGAATAATATTGCGTTTACTATTAGTCAATATATTTTTGAAGCTAAATGTATTATCGAACAAGTTAATATTAATGAAATTATTGCAATCATTGCATTACAAGAATTATATCCAAAGATAGCTGTACATATTATTAAGGGCAACAAAGTTGTCACAAAAGTTAATAATTTACCAGAGACAACTAAAAAATTAATCCAAACAAAACAAAAGATATTTGATCAAATTGGAGTTAATGATTATATTTTTAATCGCTCAACAGAAAATAATTTCTTGTCACTGCTAGATGATATTAAAGTGTGACGCGCACCATATTTGGTAGGCTCACCAACAGCTATGTTAGATTTAGAAGACGAACAAATATAATTAAATAAAAAACTTAGTTTCTATAAACTAAGTTTTTTTGTTATGCATTCATAAAGATATTGCTAAATAAAATAAATTCACTCCGTAATTTTGGATCTCTAATATTTTTAGCATCTATATGACTTATACACTTAATCAAGGTATTAAGATGGCTTCTTTCATAAATGCTTCGCAAATTAATTTGATCATCATCATAGCTTGCAATTATGGTTTTAACAACCAATGTTTCATATGCTTTAATTGCATAACTGATGTAATGATGCTCAATCGATGAAATAGCATAGATAAAATCGATTATTTCATACTTGCCAAAGGATTTTACATGGATGTCATAATACATTAGCGTAAGGGCCTTTAAATCACTGTCATAGCGGGCATCGATATCACGGGTTGGAACGCCTAAATCAATTGTCTCGTGAAAATATTTTATGAAGATATAATTGGCTCTTTGCATTCAAGCGACAGCCACGTCTTCATACGAACTATTTTCACCGTGCTTCAAGCGTAAACCTTTAATAATCGAATTATTTCATGACATTTTTCACACCTACTTTATAATATTATTTTAAATTATTTATAGAAATAAAGAAAGAATTGCTTTAGTTTTGTGATTAAAGCAATACTTAATTAATTTAATTATTAGAAGGGGTAACTATTTTGTGATAACAAAACTCCCGCGATGATAACTATTGCAACGGCAATAATAGTGCCAATAAGAGCTCAATTATAATCGACGACTTTATTGATTACCCGGTTTGTGATTTGATATTTACCTAACATCATTTGGGCAGGTTTATTTAAAATGAAGTCAACTAGTCCGATCATCATGATGACAAGTCCAATGACGAGTGTCGCATTTTCAAAGATCTCTGGTTGGGAGCTAATACTTTCAAAGGTTCCAAAACAAACATAGGTTGCAATTGACATTAAATAGGTAACTAATAGAGCGACACCAATATGGGTTCACATGATTTTAGGACCCGTCTCACGCTTAATTGTAACCGTTGCTGCCATACATGGCGTATAGAAAGCGACAAACATTAAATATGAGACTGCAGTTGCAATTGGTAAAGCAGTTGAACTATCGGGTCCAAAAAGCGCAAGTCGAAAACCTTCCTGTCCAGCTATAGCTAAATTAGGATCAATATTAGGAATGGCATACAGTAAGCTAAGATTACTTGCGGCTAATTCCTTGGCGGGGAAGGCGGCAACAATTGAGGCCGTTAAACGTCAGTCACTTCCTAACCCCGTGGGAATCATAATGTATCTTAACCCTCTAGAAATATAAGATAAAAAGGAATCATTTACCGCTACAGTGCTATCGGTAATAGGCCCAACAATAGGACCTACGTAAGTTAAAAACCACATGCCTAAGTTAACAATAAAGATAATTGTTAAGGTTCTTTTTAAGAAACTTCATACTTCATTTGAAATAGTTTTAAGAATAACAATAAAATCAGGGTTTCTTCATTTAGGCAATTCAGTTAACAAGAAAGTTGATTTCTTACGAAACATTGTTTTAGAGAAAACCATTCCCATTCACAAAGCAAAAATACCACTAAAAACTGTCATTCCCCAAGCTATTAGTCAAGCATATTCAACCCCAGCAATTGCTGTTCCGATTCATTGAAAAATAATTAGTCTAGCACTACAAGCAATAAAGGGAGCTATTAAAATACTAATAATGCGTTCTTTTTTACTATGACTATTACGAGCCATTAAAATTGCTGGAATATTACATCCGATTCCTGTTAATAACGTAATTAAACTTCGACCACTAACACCATATTTACTTAACGACTTGTCTAATAGAACTGAAATTCTTGCAAGGAAACCGGATTGTTCCAAAACAGCAATAAAGAAAAATAGAATAATTATAAAAGGCAAAAAGCCTAAAATTGTAATAACTCCACCTAATAAACCTTGAGTTACAAAAGAAGTTATTCAATCATTCCCACCGGCCATATCTTTTGCAATGGAATCAGGAATCATTGTTAATAAATTAATTCATTGAACATCAAGTCAACCGCCTAATTGTGGTCCAAACGTAATATAATAAACTAAGAAAATAATTGCAAAAAATAACGGAATTGAAATTCATTTTTTAAGTGCAAAACGATCAATTTTACGTGATATCTCCTGGTGATTTCGATGGGAAGTTTCCTTATGACTCATTGATTTATTCAAAGTTTCTGAAATGAAACTTCGTTTTCGATTACGCATGTTTAAGATATCATCATCAGTAATTTCATTTTTAGTAATGATATGATTCAATTTAGCATGTATGTTTAAAGATTTAAAATAGTCGATAATTCAACTATTACCACAAATATATTGAATCGCAATAAAACGTTTACTAACACTAGCAATTGGAATAAATTCTTCCATTTCCTTAATTGTTTTTTCAACCTTATTGGAATATTCAAGAATAAACGGTTTAGGTTGACCGCTACTAAACATAACACTATTAATTGTTTCTTTTACACCTTGATTTTTTTTAGCGATTGCTAAACTAACTGGAACACCTAAACAACGAGATAGTCTAAAGGCATCAATTTTCTTATTATATAGTTCATCAACCATATTAACCATAACTTGACTAACAACCCCAGCTTCAAGTAACTGTACAGTTAAGAATAGATCACGAGCGATACTAGTTGCTCCAACAATGTTAATGGCACCATCATATGTCATATCAAATAACGAACGAACAACAATAGCTTCATCAGCGGTTGCGGGATTAATACTATGTAAACCTGGTAAATCAATTATCTTTGATTTACGATCAACTCGTAGCGAACCTTCACTTGCAGAAACAGTAACTCGATCAATATTTCCAACTTGCGCTACTTGCCATGTACAACGATTAAAAAAAGTTGATTTACCAACATTTGGTGAACCAATTAAAAGAAATGTTTTATTGTTTGATTTCTCTTTCTTTTTAAAACCCAATAAAGAAATATTTTTGATGCCAGTTTTTTCTTCTATTTTATAATTAGTAACTTTAAGGTTGTCATATTCTGATTGAAGCTCTTTTATTTCCCGAATTATTTCTTTGTTATCTGTTGCATTAACTTCATTCTTATTTAGTAAATCACGTTTAGCCATAATTTGCTTTTCAATATTCTTTAATTGAATATCAACACTTGGCTTGTCAATTAGCAGATTATTTTTATTCATTGTAGGCTCTTTAGTATTACAACATCCCATTAAATTTCCTCCACTTCAATTTTTGAACTATCTTCAACTCGTAGGACATATTCAACATCATCAATTTCAATATGAATAACATCATTACTACTGTTTTGACACAACACTTTCATAATGCTGCCTTTAAAGATTCCAATGTTGTTTAATTTACATTTTGTTTCGTGGTCGTCAAATTTAAGGTCCTTAACACGAACGACCATATTTTTGCATTTAAAATCTAAATTCATAAAACCCTCCAGTAAGATTATCCATCATATTTATTTAAAATATAATATTCAATAATACCATAAATAATATAAATTCGAATAATTTTTTTAAAATAATTATTTGGTTAATAATTTACTTTAATTTATTTAGATATGAAAGGTTTCATGTATTTTAAATATTATTAATTAAAGAATCAATATTTAAAATAAGAGCCAATTAAAGGTCGATTATATTCCATATTAAATTTATCCAAATGAATTTAATTTTTAAAATGATATAGACAAGAAATCATTAAAAGGGTTAAAAGGAGTATATCAATATTAATATACTGTACAATCGTAATGATTTATATGAATCACAAATAGATAGAAAACATGAAATTTAATTATAACAACTCTACCTCTTAGAGACATTTATGTTTTTTTATTGACGGCATTAGGTTAGAAATAAAGAGAGAGGGTAATTGTTGAAAGGAACGTTTCCATTGTAATAGGTGCTAATATGAATTCATAACCAAAACAAAAGGGGCGTTCCCAAATGAAACATCCCTCTATAAAATATTATTCTTTTCTTTTTAGTCAAATCGATAAATGAATATCAGCGATTGCAAGTTAAGGTTTTATCCCAAATTGAATCTTAAAATATCATTGTTAAAATTTGTAATAAATGAATTTACACAAACTATTATACATTTGTAGAAAATACAGCAGTATCAGAACCATTGTCTCAAATGTAACTAGATTTTAGTACTACGTGCATTTGTATGAACGTTGTTCTATTACCATTACGTCCAGAACTAATTCATATGCCTTTGACTGTTCTACGTATTTCAGCTTGAGAAATACTTTGTCCATTGTTGTTAACTACTTTAGGAAGAATGCTAATTTTGCCAGCCCCTTCTATAGCTCCAGCAAAAGCATTTACACCATCAACAGTTGTTGGGTCATATCCGATTGCTTTCATTTTATTTATATCAAGATTATAGTGATCGTTAACCTTAGTTTTACCTTGATATATATTTGTAATAAAATCAGCAGTATCAGAACCATTACTTCAAGTGTAACTAGGTTTTAGTATTACATGGATTCCGATAGTTGTAAGTCTGTTATTTGTATTAGGGTTAACACTAAATCACACACCTTTAACTGTTTTTTGTACTTCAGCTTGTGAAAGATTTTGTCCACTGTAACTAACCATCTTAGGAAGTAAGGTAGCAAAGTTAGTAGATACATCATCTATAAAAGCGCTTGCATCATCAAGAGTTACCATGTCATATCCTAAACCTCTTATTTTATATATATCAAGATTATAGTGGTCAGTAATAATATGACTATTATATGGAACTCCAGTTGTGAAATGTTCAGTTTGAGATCCGTTATTTCAAACGTATCCAACCTTTAGAGTTATATATAGTCTAAAGGCAGAAATTTGACCATTCTTGTGATCAAATTGAACTGATACACTTTGAACTGTTTTATTTACTTCAGCTTGGGAAATATTATGTCCTTGATAACTAGTAATTTTAGGTAATAGACTTTGGAAATTTTTAGTTATACTTAAATCGTGAGCAAATTGTTGTGCGTGTGCATCAGTATCTAATTTATATCCAGTAGCATAAAGCTTGTTTAAATCTACATTATAGTGATCATTAACATGAGTATTGACTGGAACACCAGTTGTGAAATGTTCAATTTGAGATCCGTTATTTCAAACGTATCCAGCCTTTAGAGTTATATATAGTCTAAAGGCAGAAATTTGACCATTCTTGTGATCAAATTGAACTGATACACTTTGAACTGTTTTATTTACTTCAGCTTGGGAAACGTTATGTCCTTGATAGCTACTAATTTTAGGTAATAGACTTTGGAAATTTTTAGTTA
>JAACJV010000032.1 GCA_021378535.1 Ureaplasma sp. Hg1
ACACGGAAGTCAAGCACTGTCGAGCCGACTGTAGCCTTATGGTGAGATTAGGAAATTGCCGCGCAACTATTAAAGAGTCAACAAAAGTTGACTCTTTTTCTTTATATTCCACGTAGTTATATAGTTTTAAAGTTGAATATGAGGATGTTTATAGACGTATTTCTATAATATTTTTGTAATCTAGTTAATTAATATAAACGATACATAATACTATGTATCGTTTTTCGTCATTCCTGCTCATTATTCGCTTTACCTTATACATTAAAATATAATATAAATTCTCTAATTTGATATTAATTCTAATATTTTGTTGATTATATATTTTAATAAGCACCTCCGAATTAAAGTGTTTTAATAATTTGTTATATAATATATATAAATTAGATAGATAATTAATCTCACTAATTATAACTTTTTCATATATGAAATATCTTTAATAGATGATGACAATAATTATTAAAATTGGGTAAAAAGAGGCAATATGTTTAAAATAAAAGGAAAAATAATTATTAACAATATTATTGCAATTTCATCATTGTCATTTCTATTTGTCGTTCCTGTCGCTATGATAACAAACGGGAACAATGCCAGTAATCCTATTTTTAATAATAGTATTAATAAAAATATAGTTGGGTCATCTCAACATATTTTAAACTCGCAAAAATTTATCACTAATAAATCTCAAGTGTCATCAGATGGACAATATGTTTTTCAGGAATCTGATAATAGTAAAGGAATTGCATCCCTTCAAATTATCAGTAATAATGGCTACGTTGATAAATCAGAACAAAATTTAAAAAGAGTTGATGGCGATAATTATCCTGCTAGAACCTTTCATCAAACTATAACGCACGGTAAATACGATATCGACAGAGATCTTTCAAAAAATAAGGATGGTGATATTGGGACGAGTGATAGTCCAGGTTTATTTTTATCTGGTCATTCAACAAACCCACTAGATATATTTTCCTGAAATAGCACTCAGGCGAACGCGATTACTGAAAAGTCACTTACTGGCACACCTATTTTACCGTGCTACCGATTGCTTCCTATTGGAAAAACTCTAAGTAAATCAAGTAAACCTGATGATAGTCACATTAATGTTGTTAGTGATGCAGCATTTCAACATGACGCTTCAGTCAATAGCGATGTAAATAATGCTTGATTTTCTTTTAGTGAGGATTTTGCTAAATCGCCTCAATGACAGTCGCGAGCAATATTTAATAATTCACCATATCCTTATACTCCATTAAATTTAACTAATTTGGTTACTACTCCCGATGGAATAATTTATTTTACTTCAAGAGTTGATTCAAGAGACCTCGGTGCAGTTAGGGATGGGAATAGCGTTAATTATGCTCCAATAAAATATTCTTCAGATGAATACTATTTTTTTGTGCCATATAATAGTGATGATTCAACTCATGATTTTTCATCATCTAAATCTGGTAGCTTACCGATGTGGTTTGATCAAAACGACATGAGCAGTCACTCTTTAACATCTTTAAAAAATACAACAACCAATGCTCATTGACCGGGACTTACCTTTGTAGATAAAGTTAAATGAAAAGTAATTGATAGTGTTTATGCCAATGGAGAGTTATATCTACTTTTATTAAATAAAGACGATAATCAATCATATATCGCAAGTGCAAATTTAACTATTAGTAATAATCAAAGTACAATGTCACTTGATAAAATCTCTAAAGACTTTTGTTTTACACCAACTACTTTACATGATAAAAGCAAGGCGGGTGTAGCTAGTACGATATATGAAATTAATAATGGTCATTTATTAGTTTCAAATTCTAATGGATCTTATCGAATATATGATAAAAATTTAAAGCCTTTAAATGACATTGATCAAAAAGCTATGTTCACTGATAATTATTACACTCAAGCGGGATATAATACAATTTCACAAGCATTACCACTACCTGGAGCTGGTGAATATACTCTTTCGATTAATAGCGAATCACCTTATTTGTATTACATTCCAGAAGATGGAAAGAGTCCGGCAAAAAAAGTAATTGATTTAAATATTGATTCATCCATCGATTTAGAAAATGCTTACCATAATTTTAGTAATTTATCATCTGATGATATTAACAAAACAAAGATTATTACATCTATTAATTTCATTCGCAATAAAAATCCAAATTGGAAAAAATATGAAAATACATTTTTACAAATTAATACGGGTTATACAGATCCAAACGATAACGTATTAAGCTGAATTGCTAGAATAGATCCTAATAATCCGACTAATTTAAAAATTATTGGAACTGGCTATGATTATATAGTTAATGAACCGCAAATTAGTACATCTGCAAGTTTGTATTTAAAATCAAAACAAATCATATCAAATTTTGATTATAAACCAACAAAAGCTATGATAGATACTTTAAACAAAGAGAAGGAAAATGGGGATGTTAAGGCTAAAACTTTTAGACAAGATTTTAATCCTTCAGATCCTTCATCTAAACTTCATGACTTAAATATTGAAGATTATTTTAACGATTGTAACGATATTATAACTACAGATAATTTAACTAAAACGCAAATTAGTGATGGGTGATTTTATATTAATTTGTGAACTGGGGATAAAGTTTTAGCACAATTAGAAAAGGTTTCATTTGGTAACCCAACCAATGGTACGGGAAACAACACAACGCTACCAATTGATTTAACAATTAACATAAATAGTCATTATGGTGGGGGAATTCCGTCAGTGACAACAAAAGTTGTAAGAATTAATAGCTTTGATTCCTTTACACCAGTGATTAATAATAATCAAATTGTTATGTTGCCGTATATTATTGGTACTTCTGTTGCTGCGGGAGTATTACTTTTGATAGTTATTTTCTCCTATTTGATTTGAAGAAATAAGAAAATAAAAGAAAACATTAATTATATAAAAACGAAGCGAAAAACACGATTTGAATTACGTTCAGGAAAAGAAAAAACAAAACACGATGTTAGAAAAGAAGCTAAAAAAACATTTAGAAAAACATTTAATTCAGAGGCTGAAAAACCACCTAAATTAAGGGAAACATCTACCAGCTTCTTTACTGATAAGAAAACTAGTAGAGTGTCGAAAAATAATAGAAAATTGGAAAGCAGTAGCGTTGTAAAGGATTTATCTTATGATTCGCTTCAAAATACAACAACCAAATATAAATCCAAAAAGAAAAATAGAACAAAGAAGTAAATAAATTTAAAGAAAGGTTATAAAGTGGTGATGCAATGAAGAAAATTAATATTTATTTAATGTGTTCGTTATTTGCTAGCACTATTATATTTACACCTTTAATTACTCCAGTATTGAATAGCATGGCAATGGACACTACCGTTAATGTTTTAAACCATGCAAAACAAAATAATTCTAGTAGTTACAAAGTTAATTTTAATGAAACCGAAACTCAATTAAGCGCTCTTTCTACTAAGACCCAAAATAATCAAAAGATTAATGCATCAGCAATTAATGCTATGCAAAAAGTTGTTTCTTTTAAAGATAACAACAACAACATTTATAATGTTTTACAAAATGTTGGTCTCGGTTTAGATGTCTATCAAACTAATAACGGTAAAACGGGTAAATTAATTAGTACTTTATCGTTTGATTCGTTAAAAAGCTCTGACAGCACAGGCGCTCCACTTTATCCTGATAATATAACAGATGTTGTAGCATCATCCGATGGCCAATATTTATATTTGGCGACTCCGTATGGAAAAAAAGTATATAAAAGCGGAGTTTTACAACCGTATGATTATTTTTCAATAATATGGAAATATAATATTCACACATCGGAATTAAAGCCTCTAATTAATACAAAAAAATTGAAATGAACAGTAGGTGGAGTACCCATTACAAGTGTCAGCGCGATAGGTGTGATACCTAGTGATATAGGTGATAAATTGTTAATCATTGACGATTATAGGAATAGTTATTATGGTTTGAATAAAAATGATCGTTATCTATTGCCTTATGTTATTTTTGATGTTAATAATCCTACGAACAATTTAGGAGAAGGAGTGTTTAATACACAGGTCTTTACAGGGTCAGGACCCGCGGCCAATAGAGTTAATTTAGCAGATTTTTTTATTACTGAAATCGATAAAAATAAATACAAATTAGTTACTTCATCACGTTCTAAAGAGGGTGGTAATTATAAAAACCAAATGTATGTTAATGAAATAAATTTTACATTAAATTCAAAAAATGTTATGAGTTTTGATTATGCGAATAATAAAAACTGTTATACCTCAGAAGTGTTTGGAAATGGCGATAGCAATAATTCGTATAAGGCCGCTAACTTAGATTACGATTGGTTTAATTATTTAACAACATATCCAAAACATTTTATAAACTCTTGATATGACCTACACCCAATTGATAATATAGTTGTTATTTCAAACGTGATCGATATCATTGATACTAAAACACTTCAACAAGGATCAAATTTTGGAATTACAAGTAATGCCCAGCCATATACTTGACTACCAGATAATTTAATCGAAAGCGACACTTCCTTAGACGGCCAAATTGTTTATTACTTATCACTCAATTCACATATTATAAATTACACCAAAGGTTCAACGAGCTCGCCGACAAACAAAATATCTATTGCGAGTATGATAGATAACGATTATCAAATTCCTGGCATCGATCAAGATATAGTTGGTTTTGGATGGGCTGACCAAGCGAAAAGTAAAATGATGATATATGATACGCACAATGATGTGCTTCAATATGATGTCACCACAGAGAAGATGAAATTAATTAACGGCCTAGCTTTTAAAACAACAAATTTAGGTGGTCCACAATACAAAAAACCAAGCGATTTAACCAAAAATGACTTAAATAGTTTATTTATTGATAATGGTTTAAATCAAGAGGGTGACAAAATTAGCGTTAACACGACTAATGTAAATGATCAAACAAATTCATTTACATTAAACGTTGCAATTACAAAAAAGAATGGTGACGTTTATAAAGGTAGCCAAAACTACGATAACTTTAATCAACCTAAACCAAAGGTTACGACATCAAATAAAACAATTAGTACTGATTCGTGAATCATTATCGGCGTAGTTGTTGGTGTTGTAGTTTTATTAATTGCAATGGTGATATTCATTGCTGTTAGATTTAAAAAGAAATTAAAGAAAAGAACACATTAATAGTAAGAAAGGGATACATAATATGATAAAAACAGCGAAAAAAAATAAATTATTATTAAAATTATTTATCGGTAGCATAATGCTGGGTGTTATTTTTGTCCCGACTATTTTTGTATTAACTAGTTGTAGTGCTGCATCATCAAAGGAAACATATAATTTGTCATTAACCGATGGTATAGAAAGCTCTGATAATAATATTCTAATTATGAAGGATATTAATAAAGATAAAATTACTACCGATGGAGGCAATAAATATAATGCTATTTCATTAGATTTCCGTAAATTCAGTAATTACAATGGTTATGCCGTTAGATTACCATCGAACATCGATAAATTTACCAACATTACTACATTATCAATTATTGGAATGCCAAATGCAGGATTTTCGCTCGATAAGAACAGTGTAAATTATATTGCTAAAATGACGTATTTAAAAAAATTGGTAATAACCGGATTTAGTTTAAATGATTTAAATTTCATGGAAAAATTAAAAAAAATTGAATATGTTGATTTCTCAAGTGACGCATTATCCTCAATTGATTCTTTGATAGAGTTTGGATTACCTAAGTTAGAACATATCGATGTGCACTATAACGATATTAATCGCATGAAAACAAAACTAGACATGTCAGGTATTCCTAATTTAAATTACCTTAATTTAAACACGAATAAAACGAATAATTTACCTAATGAAATAATTAAATGATCAAGCGGAACACTCTCGCTAGGTATTGATTTAGGTTTATTGCCAAAAGATGAATCAGATATGATTATAAGGAACGGCCAAATTAAGTTATTTACCTAAAAGCTAATTAATAACTAATAATTCAAAAGGAGAAAAGCAATGAAATTTAAAAGAATGCCAATTCTAGCAACGCTAGCGGCTGTCTTAACGACATCTATTTTTACGCTCGCTCTAATTGTACCATCGTTAAGTAAAACAGCTGATGCAACGCAAACTTTAAATTATAACCAAGCTACATCAAATCTAACTCAATCATATGATAATAATGTTATGACTTCTCATATTGCGAATAGTGTTCAGAATGAACCAATCATTCTTGACAACAATGAAGTTATAAGCTTGGTTAAAGGGCCAAATGAAAATTTATTTTTAAAAAAATTAAAACCAGATGGAGAAATCGATACATCTTTTAGGTTAAATCATTTTGATGGTACTGAATTTATTTTAGATGATGGTTATGTTATTAATACATATTTTATTTATAATAAATATTTATATATTGCTTATTCTAATTATTTATCTTATAGAGTTAATCTTCAAGCATTTTATCTTGTTGACGGGATTGAAGATCCAAAACAATCGCGTATGATCGTAATAAGCGATAAAGTAATAAGCGATATAGAAGGAACTATTAATATTAATGAAAAAGTTGTGCGACAAAATCCATCTAACCCAGGACAAATATTTATTAGCGGATATATTAATGAAGTAGAATATATGGTTATGTATAATATTTATGATTATGAATTTGCAGATTTAATTAGCACTTCTAATATGGTAGATATTTCAAATCAAACAATTGAATTACCTAAATATAACTATCTTATTTCACCTTTAATTTATAAAAATCAATTAGTGGCGGTCATTGAAGACACAACTCAAAGGAAAAATGGAATTAATTTTCTAACTTATTATATCAACGGTAATGGAAAATTATTAAATAGAGGATCGTTAATAAATAAATTCGCTGATTGAACCACTGGCGATGTGGATTTCATTCCTTACGCATATTTTAAAAGTATTATTATTCCATCAAACGGGTCAACGTATTATGCTATTTTATATATAAAAGATAAATACGTAAATTCAAGTTGACAACATCAAGGGGAAAGCACTGCTATTGTTTTAAAACTCGATGCTGATAATTATTATGTGCTTGATGCAACAAATAAAAATATTAACGACAATGTTGATTTTATGAATGATCGATCCGGGACCAATCAAATAAGCTTTTTTTATGACACAATGAAAATTGATAATAAAGAAGAACCGGTTGTTATTTTTGATACTCCATCAAGCACAACAGACAATGTTTTTAGTATTGTTTTAGGAGATGCATCAAGTAAATATTATAATTTGGATGACGTCATGCATCATAAACCAATTACAAATCTGTATTATGAATCAAATAAAATTAGCGAAAAATCTATTTATAATAATTTTGTTCAAATTAATAACAATAACAATATTATTTATAGCAATTTAGAAACAACAGGTGTTAAGTTAGAAATAAACAATATTACCATTCCAAGAAAGAAATCTAATATAGCGCCACTACAAGTGAATCCGATTGTAACTAATCAGAACAAAAGTCATGTTAATTTAGCAACTACTAAACCAACAAAAATTAATACTAAACAAAAACCCAATATGATTAAACCACGGCTTAACTCGCTCCCACTTATTTATAATCCATTTTTGTTAAGCAAATGAGGATTGGATTATTATGATCCTAGTACATCACAGTCAAGCGTAAAAAATACGCTTCCACATAATGTTGCATCAAGTGACATAATTAAATATTGTAAAAGGATTTTTGGTGACACTGATATCAATCCACCTTCAGCACCTAATTATTACAATACAACATTGAAATCCGGCACGCGGAATGAAGATTATCAATATGTATATTATACAAATGATAACGCGGGTACCATTAATGTCGCAATAAATTTTTATTTATACACACAAACTGCAACAGATCCCTGATTATGAGATTACAATGGATTTACATACATCATTGTTTTGCACGGTTTTGCAAAAAAACAAATCAATAATAAAGATATTGTTCATGTTGCAGGTGTAACTCCAAAAAATGCCTCTGAAATTACAAATTGAACTAAGGATACTAATATTTCCTCTCTTTTATCTAAATCTGATAGTGAAGTAATTGCTTATTTAAATAAAAATTTAAAAAATATTTTTGATTTCATTAGTACTTATTTGCCAAACAATATAGATCAACGTATTCCGCTTAATCAAATTATTCAAATTGATTATATCTCTAATATTACTGATTCAGGAACGATTTCCTTTGTGTACAAAGATTTTAGTCAAAACATTGAAACTGGGCTTCCTAATTCATCTAATTTAGAAAATATTATGACAATTAGCGGTTTCCAAATACCCATTAAAGTAATGGCACCTTGAGAAATTGCCGTTATTACAATTGTATCGGTATTAGGTCTTATCCTTATTTGTAGTGGAGCTTATGAATTTAACAAACGGGTATTACAATCTCAAAAAGTTGTTAGAGAAAAACAAAAAAGACGTAATGAACGAATTTATTTGCAGGAAAGTACACCAGATGGTGGTAAACGGTCAAATAAAACAAGCGTTAATAGTAGGAAAGCACTTGATATTAATTACACTAAATATAAAAGGGAAGATTTAGATGAATTAGAATCTAAATTTGATGATTCAATCTTTGGTGTTTCAAAACATAAAAATATTCTTACAAGAGATGAAGCTAAAAAACAAGATAGCGTTCGGACTAATGAAAAAACAAGATTACAAAATATTTTGGACCGCAAAAATATTTCTTATGAAAGAGATCGTTTATCTGGGGCTAACATTACCTGAAATAGCAAATCTAGCGAGGAAGAACAAGCAGACCAAGTAAGACGAATGCAAGAAGCTGATCTATCACAAAACAATCTTAAAGATCTTACAAAAAAAGATTATGTTGTTAATAAATTAATTTTAAACGAAGAGAAAGGAAAGGAATTTCTCTATGATGAGGCATCTGAAAAAAATATGAAAATTAAATTAGAAGAAATTGAAGTCGAAAAACAAATTGAAATATCATTACAGCAAGAGTTAGATGAATTAGATAGAATGGAAATCGAAGATTTCGATGATGATTCAAATAATTTAGATTCAATGACTGAGGCAGAATTGATAGCATACGAAAAGGAATTAGACGAATTAAAATAGGTAAGACAAGAATTAAAAAGCGTAAAATTTTAACTGATAATTAAAAACAAACAGCATCGAAGGGAGCTATTTTAGTTTTAATTATTCAAGTAAATTATTTTATATTGCCTAATTCTATTTTGTACAATTTCTACGACGTGGTTTAATGGATTAATAGGGTGAGGCAAAGAAGGAGTTCTTAATGTTTAATTTACCTCTTCTACGTTTTGAAAAATTAGCTTTAAGCAATGTTTCATATGTTAGTTTATAGTCAAAATCAGGTGATGCTTTATTTTCGTTTTGTTCTATATAAGCAATTGTGTCATCATTATTTCCAAAGTAAATATTAATTGAACTTTTTTTACTTAAAGCTATAAAATCATCATTATTTACAATTGTAATTAGATGAATATTGTCTAATTTGAATGTTTTTCTAAATAAATAAGCATGTTTAGAATTAATATCATATTCTTTTGGTAACGTAAAAATCTTGTCTTTTTTGTCTCTTGCTACATAGGCGTTCTTCTCCATGGTTATAGCAGCGATAGAATGTTCTAGTGACTTAGTAAAAATATAGACATTATTTTTCGTGATGTAAACATAATCAAAAAAAGCGAATGGAATAGAATTATCTGCTATTTTAAATGATGGTTTTCTAATCACTCTAGATTCTGGTCTTGATTCTAATTGATGATTAAAGAATTGTCTTCATTTCTCGTTCTGTATTCAGCCTTTAGAGAAGTGTTTCCACTTAGTCGGTCTAATTACATAGACTCACAAACAACAACCAATTAAAATAACGGCACCAATACAAAATAATGCTAATAGAATTTCTCTACTATATTCTTCACCAGCAGCCTCAGTTAATAATAAAAATTTATCCATTGCATCACTCCAAATTATTTGTATTCTAATTATACCAAAATATTACCAATTAATAAAAACATGAAAATTTTATTTTAATTAAGTAAAATGTTAACTTCAAAAAGTAATATAGGTTCTTTGACTAATTAGGAAATTTAATTATTGAAAATTTTTAAAATTTATGCATAATGAATTCAAATATGCAATTTTAGAAAAGAATTTGAGGTTATACTAAATTTTCATTGTATAGTCACGCGATTTGCATTATAATTATTATGTCCTATAAAAAGTTGAGGCACTAAATTATGATTAAATATATTAAAATAGAGATCCAAAAAGCTTAGAAAGTTTTTTTGAATCTCTATTTTTATTTGTCCAACTTTAAATAATAGGAACATTTTAGAAAGAAGAAGGAGGTATTATTATGTCTTATCCTAGGGTATACCCATCAGGTACAACGATTTATAATGCTGAAAAATGTTGAAACGGTTACACTATCTATGCAGCGATGGAAAAAGGAATTGTTCTAATTGACATGAATGGTAAAGAAGTTAGAATGTGGGAAGGAATGCATGGTTTTCCAGCTAAAATATTACCGAACGGTCATGTTATTGGTTGTTATGGTGAACGTGATGCTGAAATCGCTTTTCAAGACAATAAAAATGTCGTTGAATTAGACTTCGATGGTAACGAAGTATGAAAGTTTGATC
>JAACJV010000033.1 GCA_021378535.1 Ureaplasma sp. Hg1
CGGAATTAGAGATCAAGATTTTGAAATTGCTTATTATACAAATGACGATTCTGGAACAGTAAATATAGCAATAAATTTTTATGGAACACAACAGAATCCAAATAAAGGATTTTTTTGAGATCTAAGTGGTGGTCAAACTTATAACATTACGTTATATGGTTATTATAAAGGGAATAGCTCAAAAGACAACTCTAGAACAGTCCTTGTTAATCCTCAAGATGATGGCACCATTAGCGAATGAGCTAAAAAAGCGATATCAATAACCGATATCGACAAAAAGAATCAAGCCGATAAAATTAATTTCATTAGTGATAATTTAGAACATATGTTTAATTATGGCAAAAATTATACAACTAAAAAACCAATTCCATTTAATGAAATAATTATAGTTAAAGATATCGTTAAAGTAGATACTAATACTGGTGATATTGCTTTCACTTATTTAGATTATAGTGAAAACGAAGAGACAGGGTTGCCTTCACCCGCTGCGTTGAGTACTACAAAAATAATGTTAATTCACGGATTTACAGTTCCAAAGGATGTAATTCCAACTTGAGAAATTGTTGTATTTGCTTTTGTAGCACTTATAGGTTTAATCATCATTTGTGCATCCATTTATCTTTTCTATAATTTAATCCTAAGACAAAGAGAACTTAAAGTTAAATTAAAAGTAAGAAGAGATGAACGTATTTATTTACAAGAAGCAGGTGTTCATTCAACATCAGAAAAAAATAAGAAAGCAATTGCTCGTAAAAAACTAGTTGATAAACAAGTTTACCAATACGATAATGTAAATATTCAAAAACTTGATGAAAATTTAGATAATTCATCATTAGATTTAGTGATAGGCGATTACGTTCATAGCAAACATAATAAAAATAATGTTTCAGCTGCTGAACAAAAAGCAATCGATAGAAAGAAAACTATGCTAATTAATAAATTGGATTTAACTAATAAAGAATTTGAAGCAGCACAAAAAAGTGGTAAAAATATTAGTTGATCTAAAAAATCTAGTGAAGAAATATTGCAAGATAAATTGTCACATTTACAATCAGATGATATTGGCCAAAAATCAAAAGATGAAAAATCATACGTTGTTCAAAAAGTTTCTCTTAAAGAACAAGATCAAGCTAATTACATCTTTGATAATGCAGAACTATCAAATGAGTTAGCTAAGGATCGTGAAAAAAAGGTTGAAAGATCACTTGCTGATGAAGAGCTTGATATTGACAATATAACATTAGCTGAAATAGAAGCTTTAGAACTTGCTGATAAATCTCCAAACAAGGAAACTAGTAGTCCAAAAACAACCCTAGAAAACAAGCCAAAAGCTAAACCAAAACCAAAAGCTAAACCAAAAGCTAAAATTGATTTTGCTGCATTATCAATTGATGAAATTGGTGATTTAAACGATGAAGAACTACTTGCTTATGAAAAATATTTGGACGAGTTAGCGTAACTATTGTTAATTATTAGAAAATAGTACCATATAACTACAAGTTTTAAACGTATAATATATAAATTTATAGTAAAATAATAATTAGGTATATAATTTTATTCATTCAACAGTGATGTTTGATGTAGATTAAAATTGATACGATATACTGAATATTATTAAAGGGGTGATTATATGTCAATGTTTGACACTTTGAAACAAAGATTGTTTCGGGCAAAAACAAGAACTAACACTTTCTTCATAGGAGAAGAAACACTTGGAGGTATTGACCTTCATGAAATTTTAACGGGTGTTTGTGATCCTGAATTTGAAACTGTACAAGACGTTATGAATTACATAAATTCTGGTATAACAGAAGAAGGAAATGTTGATAAAGTAATACAAATAGATTTAAGAAAAGTTGGCGATATTAGAGCTAACGTTCTTAAGCATATGGGTGATTTAGATGAAAACGCTGAAAATGTAAGAGCAGCAGCAATAGCAGCAGCTCAAGCTAAAAAAGAAGAACTTGAAAAACAAAAGCAAGCAGCTTTAGATGTTAACCAAGATGTTGATATAGATGCTTTAGCTGAACAATTTTTGCATGAAAAGCAAATGAAAACAGCAGAAGCAGAAGCAGAAGAAGATGCAATTGCATCACGTTTACCTGAAAGTTGGAAAGAATTATTACAAGAATTAAGTAATAATGTTAAACGAATTGAACGTGAATTAGGAATGAATACACTTTTTCTAGGTTTACCAATTGTTCAAGGAAAAATTCCTGGCGGGGAAGATGTGTTTAGAACACCGTTGTTCTTTGTCGGAGTTACTATAATTCCAAAAAACATTTTTACTATTAATTTAGTTATTGACACATCAAAAATTATTTTGAATCCAGTTATTGCTGCTGTAGCGGCTGCTAAATCTGGTGAACAATTTGATGTTAACTCACTAGATAGTTATAAGGCATTGGATACTAACCGTGCACTTCATGATTTAACCATGATTGGTTTAGATATTGAAGAAGATAGTATGGACATTCCAATTGAAGAATTTGATTTTAGTACTAAAGATGATATTAAAGAACAAGTGTACGCACTTGATGCTAATATTATTCTTCCTAATGTAATGCTAGGAATCTTTGATTTACACGGTAATAACGTGTTCTGAGATTTCAACCAAATGATTAGTCAAAATCCACAAGCAATTGAAGATTTATTAGAATCACAACGTGATTTAACGTTTGACTATTATGCGTATGATAACGAATTTAGAACAAGCGATATCCAATTATTTTCAGCACTTGATATTCAACAACAATTAGCTGTGGCTCACTCGCTTGATGGTGATGTTGTAATTGAAGGACCACCAGGAACTGGTAAGTCTGAAGTTATTTTAAACATTTTAGTTAATATAGTATTACGCGGTAGACGAGCTTTATTCGTAGCTGAAAAGAAAGCTGCGCTAGATGTAATTTACAATCGGCTAGGTGATTTTAATCACATTGCTTTGTATATTAGTGATCTTAAGAAAAATCGAAAAGCTTTCTTCGCGCAATTCGGAGAATTAGAAAAATTCTTTACTATTGTTAGTGAAAAATTAAAATATAAAAACAAAGAATTTAATTTGCCAGACGTTGATGTTAACGCTAACGAGAGATTACTTGAATCACTTTATGATCGATATCAAAATGTTCGGGAACAATTTAATGAAAAAGTTGAATTTAATGGTGTGGAATATACATTAGAAGAAATTCTAGACATGAATGACCCAGGATTAGACGTATCTACAATTGATGTTGATTCACCAGGTGACTTCTTCTTCTGAGCGTTACAAAACAATTCTGCAGAAACCCCTGAAACAGCAGTAGGAAAATATGAAATCCTTTGTCAAAAAATATTAGGTATTGAATATAGCTATGATATATTAGAACAATTATTTAGAGTTATTCAACATAACCCCAAAGACAACGAAAGATTTGTTGGTGTAATTGAAGAATTTAAAAAGTTAGGTAGAATCAATCCTAAGGCTAAAGCAATAAAAGCTAAAAAGGGAGATCGACTTCAAGCAGAATTTGCTATGAAAGTAAAATTCTACGCATCTAAATTTGATTTTATCGATAATGCAGGACAAGTTGACCAAGGAATAGATCCTGAAGTTGAAATGACATTAATGGCTAGTCCATTATTATGTTTCTGTTCTTGATATTCACAATCGTATGCTCAAAATTTATGTAAAGAATTAGATAAAATTCAAGCAGGGATTGAAAGAGATATTGATATTTATATTGATAAAACAAAAAAATCAGTTGAACTTACAAAACATGCTTTACGTAAAAAAATAGTTGAAAATTTTGTTGGTGTTTATAATACTTCACCAGGTGACTTAAAAGATATTATGCGTCAAGCTTCTGTTGAAAAACAAAAAGAAATTATGTGATGGGTTAATAGAAATTTCCAAATTTTATATGATTTATATCCTATTCACATGATGAGTGTTGACAATGTGTCGACTGCAATTAAATTGGAATTTCAAATGTATGATTACATTCTTTGTGATGAAGCATCACAGGTTTTCTTAGAAAAAGCAATTCCAAGTATGTATCGTGGTAAAAGTTATGTCATCTCTGGTGATGTAAAACAATTACAACCATCTAACTTCTTCCAAGCTACAATCAAAACTTTTGAAGATGATAGCGAAGAAGAAAGCGATAGCTTCGTGGATTTAGAGGAAGCAGTAAATACTTCTTCTTTGATGCATTATTTTAAGAATCGTGCACAATCAAATATAACCTTACGTTATCACTATCGTGCTTTCTTTAATGAATTAATTGAATTTAGTAATAGTAAGTTTTATGATGGTAAATTACTTATGACCACAAAATCAGTACCAAAAACACAAGCAATTGTTGTTCACGATATTGAAGAAGGGTTATGAGAAAGATCACGTAATATTAACGAAGCTAAGGCTGTAGTTAAACGAGTTCTTGAAATGACAAGAACTCCTGAATATAAAAAATCTGTTGGAGTAATTACTTTTAATGCAAAGCAACAGGCTACAATAGAAACGTTACTTGATAAGAGTAATAACATGCGGATTGCAGAATGGCGTGAACGTTACGATAGTGACGGTGAATTTATTGGTTTATTTGTTAAGAACGTAGAAAACGTTCAAGGTGATGAACGTGATATTATCTTATTCTCAATTGCATATGATCGAACCGTAACTAATTATGGTCCATTAACTATGTCAGGTGGGGATAACCGTCTTAATGTTGCTATTACACGGGCAAAAGAAAGAATTGAAGTCTTTAAATCAGAACCTGCTAAAATATTGTATGGTTTTGAATCAACTATGCCAGGTCCAAAATTATTTGTACAATGATTACTATATTGTGAAAATATATGAAAAATAAAGAAATTGGACACTGATAGAGAACACGAATTAGATTTTGAAACTGAATTTGATCGTCAAGTTTATAACTTCTTAAGAGGGGAAGTTCCTACTAGTTATAATATTGGTTATAAAATTCAAGAAGGTTCATACCTATTAGACTTCGTTCTTTATGACGGAACAATTCCTAAAGCTGCGATTGAATGTAATGGTAAAGAAATAGGATCGATCTCTGATTTTAGAGAAAACGATATTTATCGTAAATGATTCTTGCATACTCGTGGATGAGGATTCTACCGTATTTGACAAACATCTTGGTTATACAAACCAAAAGATCAAAAAGTCTTTTTAGCTAGATTTATTCATGAAATGGTTTATGGTAAAGAAGAAGCTAAAGGTAAGAAAAAGAAAACAGTTAAAATTAATACAAACTTTAACTTCGATATTGAAGGTGACCTTGAATTCGAAACTATTGACCGTAGAGTTAATAAAAAAGGTGAAGTAAAGAAATCTAAACGAGATATTCTTTTTGAAAAGGAAGCTATTGCAGCTGAAAAAGCGAAATTAATTGCTGAAGAAAAAGCAATTAAAGAAGCTAAAAAGCGAATTGCTTTACAGAAAAAAGGTAAATAATTACCACTTAAATAAAAATATCATTAATTTATTAATGGTATTTTTTTTATTCTTTTTACATTTATCAAATGCTTGAAACTTAGGTTTAAGTAAGTTATAATTTTAATATAGGGTAGGATAAAATTTATGATAAATGATATTTCAATAGACGTAATACAGGGCACATTAGTAGGCATAATAGCACTATTAATTATTATGTTTGTTTTACTATTTGTCGTTAGGCAACGAAAAAATAGTATTAAAAAAGTAACGAAATTAGATAATTACGATACTAATTTAGATAATCACAGTAGACCTGCAGACTCATTAATTATTAAAGCAAACGATGAATTAGTTCGTTTCACACCTTTTCATCAACCAGAAAAATAGAATATAAATACGAAACTACATTCATATTAATAAAAACTAAGCAATTTGTTTTGCTTAGTTTTTATTAATATTTTTACGTCGCGAAATAAAATGGCCGAACATTTTGTAACTAATAATTTATTATACATTAGTTAGTCCATCCGCAAACGTAATATATAATTAATTATAAATAATTCATCAATTATGAACCGTCTTGGTTCTTTTTTTAGTGTGTCACTTAATCGCGAGATATAATCTTTTTAAAAGTCCTTTTTGTTTTAGTTAGTTTTCTAATGCTATGATTTAGGTTTTCTATAACATTTGTCGTGTAGATTAATTTACAAAAACAAAAGAAGGAAGATAGTTTATCGAAGTCATTGTTTCAAGAGTTTACTACATTATTGTGTTGGCCTTTTCATTTCATTGTAAATCCTTACTAGTGCATTTTTTGATTTTTGATAAGCACTTACTTAGTAGATTAATTTCATATTAGTAACAAACTCATTTTTATCAGATACTTTAATGAAGGACAGGGATTACGGATTTGATGAATTACATATTTTTTAATATGACATTTGGGAGGGTTACTTTAATCGCATTATTAATATAAGGGAAATTATCTGAACAAAAGATAGGAATATTATTCACACCACGGATCTTAATTTCATCAAATAAAATCAATCATCCTTATATGATTGACTTTCCGTTATTCAAAAACTAGCACATCTTTCATGCCTCGGTGTTTATTCCAATGATTACGCAAACTTATTTTTCTTGTGAGACGGTCTTCATTGATTTTGTATTTAATTTCATCAACGAAGATCTCTAGACAAATCGCTGTAATTCGCTATTTGGTATTCTTTTAAACTATCAAGAATATTGTCACTTATGTAATTAAACATTGAATCATCAATATCAATTCCATAAATTTATAGCAAATGCTTTATCTAAATTTCCAAACGTTAGAAGGCTTTTATCTTTCCTTTAATATCAAAAGATATTTCCTGATTGCGAACAAATCTATGATTACATCACTCTTAGTGTTTTGTATTTTTTTTAGTACTAAATCTATTTATAGAATTACTGGTTTGTTTATTTTTAACATCTTGTTTTTCAAATCCCAACACCCAACTAGTTCACCCATTAAAGCAGTTTCAAGTAGTTCCTTAAAAGACTCCCATCAATACCGGTGATACTTTAATTTGTGCTTGTTTTTTATTTTCTAATTTCTTAATAAAATTTTCCTTAGTTAAGATTTTGTTTTAAGTAATTTCGTCTTATTTATAGATAAGATACCTAAATATAGTTATAAGGGTGTCTATAATCAATTGTAGGAAGTATATTCAATAATTATGTATAAATATACTGTTCCATTTTTATCATCTCTTATAAGCATACCTATGAGGAGACGTACTTGTGATAATTATAGAAGGAATATAATAAACTTATCGATATAGTGTGATTATCAATTAAAGCTGCAAATTAATAAAACCAGAGAGGATGTATAAATTTTATCTTACATGTCACTTAAATATTTTTACAGTTGCATATAGTGATAGACAGATAACGGTTATAGGGATAAACCAATTAAGCCACATATCGTAATTAAAATAAGTTGCTTGTGCAATTCCTCCAAAGCCTCCTTCATAAAAAGTTTGAGACATATCAAATACATTGGCGCCACTTCAACTCATATTGCAAAGCCCTGTTATATAGCGATAAGGCGTAAAGTAGGAAATAACATTTAAAGGTTCAACAGCTACTATTGAAGACATAGGAAATAATTGGCCACTTAGGAACATACTAAAGAAGAATAAAGTTGTTCCCATTGATTGAACATGACCCGGACTTTTTCCAATACTAACAATTAACAAACCCAGAAAAATAGTTACGATAATCGAATAAATAATCGATAAAGTAAATCCGCCCCAAGCGATAGCATCATTGGCCGTTCCATAATTTTGAATACTGCCATTTTGGATTATTGGATTTAATATGGTATCGTTTCCATTATTGAAAATAAAACCTAGCAAGTTATCATAAATGTTTGTTGGTTTTATACTTGTAGTAATCACACCATTAGAATCTATGATTTGATTGATAGGTATATTTCATCCCAATAAACTATCGCTAGTTCCAATTGAACCAAATCAAATAACTATTCATAGTAGCATCCAAAGAACTACAGTAAAAATTATAAAAGTATAAAATAATGCAACAATCAATATAAACATCAAAGGTTTAATCGGAGTAGCTCCGATTCTTTTTAACAGCACTGATTTTTAAATTCAACTATTGTTTGTGGAAGTGCTTCTATGCCGACGTGCATAATATTCATAACAATAACGCCAGCTATAGTCTGTTTAAAGGTTTCTTCGTTACCTATTGCTAGCATGACATATCCGTACACTCCTAAAAATAAACAGCTAAACATATAAGCAAAAAGCGGTGATGATTTAGATTGTCAGAATTGAACGTTGATTAGTTTTAGCAATGATAAGTTTGCGTGCATACTTTTCTTCCAAGTAAATTTAACGGCTTGATCATTACTTTTCCTATCAACTAATTTAAAGTTCATAATAAACCTCTTTATTTTCTATATTTAAATATTATAGCAAATTAATCTTAATAAGTAATATTAGAGACCCAAGGTTAATTAAGTTAGACGCACTTAATATAACGTTAAGGGGGAATATTTTTAAATATCTACAAATATAACTACTTTATCATAATCTTACAAGTAGAAAATACACTATTATAATATGAAAAACAACGTGTAATATCATTGATATTAATCATATTATAGTGATTTGTGTACTATGATGTAATTTAACTTATTATTTAGATATATGAACTAAATAGTTCATATATAAAATGGATCTTCCATTTTAAGCTTAAATTAAAATATTTTATACATACTGAACTTGTATTAGATTAAAAAATATTACATAGTAATATTTAATTTCTTATTACAGTAAACCAAAAAAATAAATTAAATACAATTTATAGTTATTATAAATATTTTTCAAATTATAGGAGTTTAATAGAATATTATTTTTTCACTACATATTTGTAATAATTAATTAAATATTGATATGCAATAAACAAGCAGTGCTAAAATTTTATAGGAATTCAATTAAATATATTATAGTTATTATTAAATACAATTAATACCCATAAATTACCAATTATTAATAAATTGTACATAAAGTTATGTAGTTTAATATGATTAAAAGTGAAAGATATTTGGTTTTACACGAATAATAGTAAATTTTTGGTGAATAAGCGTTGTTTTTAACGTTTAGTATATAAAGATGTATAGTTAATAAGTTAATAATTATACGTTAGTTTCATATATTTTCCATTAAGTTATATATTTTATAACTAAAAATTATAATAATTTATTTTCTAGAGCTACATATGAGGAGTAAAACTGATGCAAATTGCTTTAGTAAGGGTTGTTTTAATCTGTTTTAAGCAACTATATGCTAATTAATGTAATTATGCTTCGATCAATATCTTTAAAGATTAGAAATCGTGCTAAATGCTTATTATAGATATACTGTATTTACACAAATGTTAATAATTATCACACGAACCGCTCTTTTATAACGTTCACTAAATGTTATAAAACAAGTAAATATACGTCTAATAACTTATTAAGTATAGTTTGCTATATAGTTTAGTTTAAAAATTCTTTTAAATCTTAATGTGTGTAAATAAATTTTTTAAATTTATTTCCTGCTGATTACTAGCTTTTTAACTTACAGCATACCAAATGGATCTACGATAATATGCAAATATTATTCATTAAATATTAATTTGTATTATTTGTATTAATATTATTATGTGTGTATGTATATTGTTCGTATGTTATCACATATGTACAAACAAACATAATGATGAAAATGTTTCAATTTTAGTTATTAAATATAAAAAACAGCAAAATTATCAATACTTTAAAAATAGATATTAGAAATATTTTATATATATATAAATATATATAACTAATGTGAATATTTGTTTTTTTTGAATTCCGAAACAATAAAATATTAAAGAAAAATATAAAATTAACTAAAATTAATTAATAAATAGCATTTTAAGACTGATTAATG
>JAACJV010000034.1 GCA_021378535.1 Ureaplasma sp. Hg1
GGTTTATTACTTAATAGTCACCAAACCATTCATTTCCAGGCCCTACATTGGTCTCTGGCGACGTTATTAATAACTATTACTAATTATTAATAAATTCTTTTATACTAACTATCATTTTTTTGGTTTTATTATCTTAATAATCTTTTATACAATTAATTTGATTCTTTTATCATCAATCATGTAAAACTCGTTTCAAGTTGATTGAATAATATTTGAGAAAAACACACAATAACCGGCATTGATCCTTTTGAGCTTATTGTTTGGTTACTATTTTAATCTGTCCTCCACTACTATAATAGATTTTATAATCACTTTATATTTTTTAGTTATCTTTGTCTTTTTGAAACGTTAGGATTGTTCGCCCGAAACCGGACTGAGTATCACACAATTCCCATCCTTGATCTTCAAACAAAATAATTTTTTTATTTATTTCTTTTTCGCCTGAAAAAAGCAAACCATGTTGAACTACTACTATCTGTTTCATTTATCTTTTCTCCTTGATGTTTTGAATAACATTAATGCTATAACTTATTATCACATTATCATTTAGGATTTAATTATTTAACTATTACTTTCATTAATAATTTGCCTCATCATATATGGTTGAAATATAAGTTTGGCGTTTATTAAGTCCTCGTTTTAATAAGTAGTGATCATGATTATAATTTTTTTAAGAAAAGGATTATTTATTTTAAAATTAAGGGGCCTATTAATTCATTCATATTAGACCCAAGTTCATCCTTTAAAGATTCAAGGTCTTGTTTGTAGTTTTCCAGGTTTTTCAGTGCAGAAATAATTTTATCTTCATAAAAATTAAAATCAAAATTATTTTTTGTATAATTTTTATCGTATTCTTTTAGTAATTTATATGAGTACGATTTGTTTCCGTGCCCCTCATTTTCTAATAATAGGGACTTCTGCGCCTTGCTTAAGCGAGGCGCCAAATGAAGTAGTAACCAAAATTCAAAACAAGGATTAGTTACTATTAATTTGTAATTATAATTCTTGCATTGCTCGACAGCTATATTATATTGTTCGAGAAAAACAGTTTCTTTATCTCTGTCGATTATAATATAAATTTCATCGTCTTTTTCATCATAAGAAGCAGTCTCATCATATAAAGTATCCTTGTATAATGAATACTTATCTCATTGCTCCTTCATTTTATATTCTTTTCTTAACTGATCAAATATTTCTAATTCTGTTGCGTCATTTAAACTATAAAGGTTAATAAAATCAATAATATCATTTAAACTTAATGGATAATCAAGACTATTCATCCACGAAAAAAAACCATAAATTTTTTCTTTTATACCGTTATTATTTTTAAAAATAAAATTTGTGGAAGTTATTAGTCAGTTTATATGAGAATTACATTCCTCAAATTTCTCTCGTTCAAATTGAATTAACTCAATACTATTTTTCTTAGAAAATATTGGCGCACTACTAAATTCATCAAAATATAATACTTCAGTTTTGGATCCCTCGAATATCAAAAATTTCTTTTGTGCATAATTTAAGGTAGCGATGTCAACTCTCTTTCTCCAATCATCTTTTTGTTTACGTTTCATACTATTTTTTCTCCTCTATAAAGAAATTTTTAAAAATAGGTATCCCCCCGTATCTTCCTTCAAAATATGATTTATCCAATTTCTTATCTTTTCTTTCTTTAAACTTATCTAGTGGTGTTATTGTAGATTGTCCTGAATTATCTTTCTCAATAAAATTAATTTCGTCTTTTCTTAACAACTTAAAATCTAAAAGTAATGATTCGTGAGTAGCGATGATTAACTGTTTTTTGTTATTGATTGATTGCGATAGAAATAGTTCAATAATTTTTTTAGTTAGCATCGGATGTAAGCTTCGTTCGATCTCATCGAAAATATAAACATTATCTTGTCCCGATAATAAAAGCGATAAAATTTGTAAAGTTTTAATCGTACCATCTGATTCTTCAGTAAGTGAAAAAGGAATATTATTATGGATAAGCGAAAGTTTCTTAATTTCCAAAATTTTATCTTTGTCCATCAAAAAATTAATCATTCCCGTTTTAGAAGGAAGGGTCACACTTAAGTCTCCAACATTTGGTGGCGCAAATCTTAAGAACTCACGGTGTGTTCTAAGGCCTAATTTTATTTCTTCAAAATTATCAAACTCTTTCGGTAAATTTTCTAATTCAATTTTTTCAACTTTAATGTTCTTAATGCCAGTATCAAACGATGTAATGTACGATGATAATTCTTTTGCGATGTTGTTATCATATCAAAGATTCGGAACATTTTTATCGTCATTGGTAGGCATGATGATTTTTAATTTTGTTGCGAACCATAGAAAAACTTCTTGAATAAAAATTGTTGTTTCATTAATCTTGCCATCTAAGCTATAGAAACTACTTTTTCGATCATTTAAATAAGTTAAAAAAAGAATACCGTTATCATTAAAAATGTCGTCACGATAAATTTCAAATTTAGCTGCAACTTTATCATTACTGAAATCACATAAAACCCAATCGTTGGATTTAGTTCTCTTGTTAAATTCTCTAGTAAAAATAACTTCTTCTTTTTTGCCTTTAAGTTCAATTAGTCATTCTGAAACAATCATATTTCGATGTAAAAGTATTTCAAATCCGTAGGTAAAATAACGATTTTTAACCTTTATATAAAATTCAAAATATGTCGGCTTATCAATATTTTCTGGAATAAATTTATGTCATGCATCTCGGTAATTAAATTGGTTGGGCAGAAATTTTTGCTTAGGAAAAATAAAATCCTGTGCTAATGACATAGATTTTATTAAATTACTTTTGCCAGAACCATTAGCTCCATAAAATGAATTAAATTTCAATAAATTAAATTCCTTGTCTTTATATAAATGTTCTTTTTTATCTTGGACTTTTCCAGCAATCATTGAAAATTCTTGAATCTCATTAAACGACATGAAATTACCGATACTATACTTAATTAACATATTTAATTCTCCTATTAATATAAATTAATATAATTCTATACCAAAATATATGATAATGTGATAATTTCGTACTTAGATTTAAAATATTGTAATTTCATAGGTAAAATATGCTATTTTAAAAAGATAATGAGATTTTTTGTTATTTAGAGATTATAAGAGCATAAAAGTAATCAATTCTAGTTATTAACAATAAATCTAGTGTTTATCTATTCTGGAACATTATTACTTTGATTAAAAATATCTCAGTGAAATGACATTGTAATTAGGTATAAAAATAATTCTATTTTATTAAAAACAAAGGGGTTCGTTGAGCGCTAAAAAATATTTGGGACAATTATACATAAATATCAACAAATGCTTGCTGCGAACCGTTACAATGGTCCTAAAGATATTATTAGTTGTTATAACCAATTAATGATCTGTCAATTAAAATTTTGATTATTATTTAGAATAAAAAAATGCTTAACCGCGGTTAAGCATTTAATAATTAGTTTAGCTAAATTAGCTAGCTAAAAATTCTGTTGAAGCAATTGTTATTGTCGCTGTTAACCATGTACTTGCATAAGTATAATTAACAAGAATATCTAAACCTCGATTTACATTATTATTTATCCTTATTTATAAAAATTTTAATTAATTCTTCTTGGTTTGAGAACGCCAGTTCAGCGACCTCTTCAATTCTATTTAAAGAAAAGTCATTATTATCGTGTGACAAAAAACTCAATAGAGGTCGGTATAATGCCTTCTTAATTTCGGGTTCTACTTTTAAAAATATATTGTCATTTATTGCATCTAATGCGTCATAATCTGAGTATTCGGATCCTAATTTTTCTCTCAATTGCAACATATCATATACGCTTTCATCCTTATTAGAATTATTAAAAAAATCCTTATCATCTATATCAAGTAATTGTAGTGCTTTTTCAATTCTTTCCTTTTGATTTGGCGCCATTTCTTTTAATAGTTTTTTGCTTTTGTCATGTATTATATCACTGATAATCGAAGTACAACTACGTAATGATTTTATTTTAAGATCATCATTGCCATCATACTCATTTATAATATTTTCTATATTTTTCTTAATAGTTTCCAATTCATTATTATTTTTATCATTTAAAGTTCTTATATCAATAATAGATTTGCAATCGTATAAGGAGCTAATTTTCAGTTTACTTTTTGTCAAAATATCTTTTTGTAAAATATTTAAAATATTTTCTAAAATTATTCTAAAAGCCTTTAATTTGGACTCAATAGTAGAACTATTTGTTACTGCGTTTTTTAAAAAAGCCATATCTGACAACTTACTACCATTTTCACAATATTCCAATTTACCATTAATTAGTTTATATGTTTCTCCAACTTTCCCTTGTTTGCCAATTACATCAAAAACTTTTATAAAAAATTTTTCATGAGAAATAATGTAGAAATCGCCATTGGCAAACTTTTTAAATAAAATCAATTTAATAATCGCTGCTGAAATAGTTACCCTATTGAAATCATAACTAGAAATTGGGTCATCAAATACAAAAAGTGGCTTAATATTTGAATCGTCTTTCTTATCGCTGAACAATGCATCGTTTCAACTAGTTGCAATAAAAATTGAAAATGCTACAATGTTCAATTCTCCGTAACTAATATTTTTTTGAATATCCTTGATATTCATTACTTTACTACTACTATTAAATTTATATTCTAGCCCAAAAATACAGTCGTTATCAGTTGTAATAGGAACTAATGATATTTTATATGGAATGAAGTAGTATTCTAAAACATTGTTACTCATCAATAATATTTGACCGATATCTTTTAATTTGCTATTTCATGCTTTTTTAAATTTCTCAATAAAATCAGTAGAATTATTTATTCAAAATAATAAATCTCAAATTTTACTATTTATTAATTCGTCTTGAGAACCTCCATACATAATTTCAATTTTAATATTATTTAAGTTTTTATCTAGTAATTTAGGATTTTTAATTAAACCAAAATTATCTTTTAATCAAATTAGTGAATTTAGGGCTTTTATAATAAGTTCAATTAACTCTAAAAACCTTTCAAAATTAAATTTACTTAAATCGTCTAAATTATTAATGGCTAGCATTTCTTCTCTAATTGAATAATTAGGAAACTTAATATCTATGAAAAAATGAGGATTATTTCTAGATTGGTTTGAAGCGGAATTCCTTGGTCAAAAACTTAAGTGCCCATCTCCAAATAAAATATTCGAAGCATCCTTGATAGTTTTTTCAAACTCCATAAAAACATTAGCACCTTTTATAACGGTATTTCTATAATTTTCTAAATTTCTTAAATTAGTAATATTAGGCGAAGTTAAACTATTAATTTTTTTTAGCATTTCCTTATCGGTTTTGGTTATATCGTTAATCTCTCAAGATTTTATATAGGTGTTTATTTCTTTAATTCTAAACTCTATATTAGTTAAATATTTACAAAATATTTTCAAATCATCATTCTTAATGTTTAAAAAACTTGATACAAAAGTATCTGGCAAATTTTCCAACAAAACATTTTCGTCATTTATATTTTTAGACATGCAATCTTGTAGCTTTGAGATTTCGCCATCACCGAATGGAATACTATTTCTGCCGTTTCCTAATATAGCATTAACAAATAAATCATCAAATATATATCTTTGCGTTCCAGCTTTAATGCGTTCATCGACATACAAATTTTCCTTTTTAGTTCCTCATGTTCTAAACTCATTTTTTAAAACATTATCAGCTTCAGAAATTGAAAGTTTTAAAGAAGATTTACCCGAACCATTTGGCCCGTATATAAATTTAATTCTACTTTTTATAAAAACATCGTATCAATCGTGTTTTATTTCTAATTTTTTTAAACCCTTTACTCCTTTTACAAGTATCTTATATTCATCTTCTTTTTCTAACGCCATTGCTTATAACTCCTTAAAAATTAATATGTTTTTGTCAATTAAATCATAGCACAAGACTTGTATCGTCAATAAATCACTCAACGTATTTGGAGTAATAAAAATGTAACTCTGAATTTCGTTTAAACTAACTTAATGAAAGTGGGCCCTTGTAATCAATACATATATATCCTTATATTCTTTCGGCATCATATAATTCAATGCTGATTGAATTTTTTTCTACACCACTTTTTAAGGTTTAATTTATTAGAAAATCCAGTTATAATTCCTTTTATCATTAAATAACTACTTGATTTTAATAACTTGACTTTCACCTAATTAGCAGCAGTATTAACAGTAATTACTTTCTCCTTTATAGGAAATTTATTTCCTATCTCTAAATTAACGTTAATGACAATTGCTTTCATAATTGTCATTTTTTATATTAGTTAAAAACTATGGTGTTAACCAACTCATATTTATTTATTAACTTGGCAAATCTTTTGAACGTTAAAAAGTATTTGGGATAGAATATTATAACTATCGATAAACCACTTGTTACGAGCCATTATAATGCCTCTAATGATATTATTAGCAACCACACTAATTGATGAACGGTTAATTAAAATTTGAATTTTTATTATAAAAAAATACTTAACCACGGTTAAGTATTTAATAATAATTAGTTTAACTAAATTAACTAACTAAGAATTCTGTTGAAGCAATTGTTATTATCTTGTGAAGCTTGTTAACAAGTAATAAATTGGATCTTATATAAGGTTAATTTATATAATATCTGCTTGAAGAATAGTTAGTGTCAAAGCAACGGGGTTCTTATTGAAGGTATAAGTAATAGCTACTTTTAAGTTGCCATTTACTGCTGTCACACTCGTAATGCTTGCAATATTAGCTGCATCAGTAAAATTAATTCCTTGTGACTTCAACTGAGCTATTTCGGTAGCTTTCGTAGCTGGTGTCGTTGTTTGTTTATTATATCAACTTAGGTAATCAGCGGCAATTGCAGCGGCAGTTGTTGTTTTAGTTGGTTTAGTATAATTAATGGTTGGTACACCGAACAATCCTGTCGTGTTTCCGCTATTGAATGGAGTGGTTGTTAATTTAGCGCTTGTGTTTCAATACGTTCCACTTATTACAATGCTATTAGGAACACTTCCTGCTGTTACAGAAATAGTTTTAATATCACCGCTTGATCCTTTATCAAGACCAAGTCCGTATTTAGTTAAATCACCTATATTAGAAACATTTCCTATGATATCAATATCTCTGAAAGTTGCAAGTTTAGTTGCATCAGTGACTTTAAATGTCGGTTTCGTAGATGTTGTTGCAAAACCTTTAATAATTATGCTATCTTTTGCAAATGCATGCGTAGGAGCACCTGTTCCAGTGGAACTTGTTATATAGTATGTTCCATTTAAAATAATGCTATCAGGACTAGTTGTGCTTGCAGTTGCTGTAATAGTAGCGATATTAGCAATGGTTCCAGTGGCAAACTTGATTCCGTTGGCTGCAGTTAATTGCGTTTTATCAGTGCCGATGTTAGTTGCAGCATCAGCTGCTAACAACCCAACGGGTTGACCAATGGCTGTCGTAATGAATGTTGGCGCTGCAGATACTGTTGCAAAGCCATTAATAATTATCGGACTTGCAAATGCTTTCGTAGGAGCACCAGTTCCAATGTAACTTGTTGAAAAGTATGTTCCATTTAAAATAATGCTATCAGAACTAGTTATGCTTGCAGTTGCTGTAATAGTAGCGATATTAGCAATAGTTCCAGTGGCAAACTTGATTCCGTTGGCTGCAGTTAATTTCGTTTTATCAGTACCGATATTAGTTGCAGCATCGGTTGCTAATAGCCCATTAGGTTGGCCTGTGGCTGTAGCAACGAATGTTGGCGCTGTAGATATTGTTGCAAAGCCTTTAATAACTATGCTATCTTTTGCAAACGCTTTCGTAGGAGCACCAGTTCCAGTGTAACTTGTTGAAAAGTATGTTCCATTTAAAATAATGCTATCAGGACTAGTTGTACTTGCAGTTGCATTAATAGTAGCGATATTAGCAATGGTTCCAGTGGTAAAGCTGATTCCGTTGGCTGCAGTTAATTGCGTTTTATCAGTGCCGATGTTAGTTGCAGCATCAGCTGCTAACAACCCATCAGGTTGCCCAGTGGCTGTAGCGGTGAATGTTGGCGCTGCAATTGTTGTTGCAAAGCCTTTAATAACTATGCTGTCTTTTGTAAATGCTTTCGTAGGAGCATTTTTCCCAGTGAAACTCGTTGTATAGTATGTTCCATTTAAAACAATGCTATCAGGACTAGTTGCGCTTGCAGTTGCTGTAATAGTAGCGATATTAGCAATAGTTCCAGTGGCAAACTCGATTCCGTTAGCTGCAGTTAATTGCGTTTTATCAGTGCCGATGTTAGTTGCAGCATCAGCTGCTAACAACCCACCGGGTTGACCAGTGGCTGTCGTAATGAATGTTGGCACTGCAGATGTAGCTGCAAAGCCGGTGATAGTTATACTACCTTTTAAAAAGG
>JAACJV010000035.1 GCA_021378535.1 Ureaplasma sp. Hg1
GCCCGTGGACCGCCATTGGTGATATTTTAGAATCAAAGGATGATCCAAATGTTTTGTATGATTTATGTTCAATCAATAAATCAACGAAATGTTTGAAAATTGATTTTTGAATAAGTTTATACGGTTCTAGTTGCATTGCTTCATCAAATAAAATTTTATATTTATTAGTGAATCGATTTTTATAGATTCTACGCCTTATGGTAATTCTACTAATACCGATTCAGATTGTTCTATTTCTCCACCCGTTAACATATCATTCATTACGATCAATATTGTTATTAAAACTGTTTTCAATTTTTTGGAGTATTCTTTCAACTTCTCCTACAATTTGGAATTTCCCGTATTTTATAACTTGAAATATTGTTTTAGTCAAATAATTTGGTAACATAATATTGTCCTTTCATTGGTTTGGTTATTTAATGATAGACAAGAAATCGAACGCTCGCAAGAGTGTTCGATTTCTTTTATATTATTTATTCCGACTAAATAGTTATGCTAACTAGTTTCTGAAAACTGCCGAAATAATTATCGTTATATATTACTTTCCTCCTTGTACAAAAAGGATATTATTATCTATTATAAAGCAAAAACAAGTAAGTGCCCATTTAACATAGGTTTATACTTGTTTTTATTTTGATTAATCTATTGAAAATTAATTCTATAAATCAATTGAGGCTTTAAATTTAAAATTCTTAAGTCCTGCAGTAATTTGTTTTTCAGTCACTGCTGGATATGGGTTTGGTTTTGGCGGAGTTTTAGTTTTGTCTCCACCTCATGCAGGTTCTAAACCAGGTGCAGGAAATACATATAATCCATTTGCTTGCCCTGTCTTATCATTTGCTGCTTTTTGGTCGTATTGGAATCACAAATTCAAAGCTGAAGTTTGTGGAACCAAATAGTTGACTGCACTATCATAGTCAACAACAGTTTTAGTTGTGGCTGCTGCATCCACTGATTTCATTGCAGTAATTAAATATTGTTGACCGCCTTCTGATAATCTAACACCTTTGTTATCTAATGTACCAACATTTAAGTAACCTAGACCGCTTCATTTACCATCTGTTGATTTTTTTGTTGCTTCCCCAGAGCTTGCTTGGTTAGCTACTGCATCTAATACACCAGCGGTTGCTGTATCTAATGATTTTTCAATAGACATTTGTACGATATCGTTTTTATAATCTGGATTACCATTATTTATTATAGTCTTATCGCTTTTAAATGATTTTTGAACTGTTGGATCTGTTTCTTGCGCAGTATCAACACCGACAACAACTGTTGGGTGTTTTGCATTTTGAACTATTCCCACTACACTAGGTGTTTGTGGTCCTGCAACTGGAACAACAACGTCCACACCATCACTAACTAATTTGTTTGTGATCTTAACTCCATCACTAGAACCGAATCCATTTGCACTATATGCATCAATGGTCTTACCTAAGTAATCTCAATGAACTGTGTGATCGGTTTTTCCATTTGATGCAGCGTCAGCTGCTTGATATGTTGTCGTAGGGTAAACAGTTTTGTTCCAATAATTTATCCCTTGTTGCATTCCACCTAAGAAAGGTGATGTACCTGACCCTGGGAATCCATAATAACCACCGATTTCAAGTTGGTGATTTTTTTGACCATCGTTAGTGTAAGAAACATTGGACATTGATTTGAATGTATCATAATTTGAAGCCAACATTTGAGATGCTGCGATTCCAGCTAAGAAACCAGATTGATCAGCTCTAAAAAGAATTGAACTTGCATTTCATGCTGCTACATTTGAATCTATTAAAATAAATCCTGTTTCAGAGAAATCATTTTTTGGACTTCCGGTTGTAGCTTCTTGAATTGCTGCTTGTTCTGTAAATCCCGGTGCCAAAATTACTTGAGCTCCATTGTTTTTCATCCCTTTGTATCCGTTGATAAAAGCATTTTGATCATTAGATGTAGGTCTTACTCAGATACCTGTGTTTTCTTGAACATCTTTTGGCGCAGGAAGTGTTTTATTCATCGCTTTATTCATATAGTCAGTCATCCCTTTATAAGTTGTTTGACTAAATGATTTATCAGCTAACACTGAAGTAGTTGATGAAACCATAATTTGAACACTTGATTTATAATTTTTGGTTGATGATGAACAACCAGTCAACGATACAAGGCCTAATAATCCAACTCCAAAAGCTGAACCAGCACCAAGTAATAATTTATATTTTTTATGCATATCTTGAATCTCCTATAATTTTTCATATATATGTAGTATATCTAACCAATATACTATATATATTTTAACATATGTTTACTTATTAATACAAGCATAACGTCATAGGGTGCTTAAAAATATTTAGAAAAGCTTCCGTATTTAAGAAAATTATATGAAACTATTTTTCGTAAATAAAAACTCTCCTCAGATTGTTTGAGGAGAGTTTTTATTAATTTCAATTTATTATTAAGGCAAATATCTTAATTTGATATTTAAGGTTATCAATTTTAGATAACCTCGTTAATTTTAATTCATCATAGCTAGCGCTTGGACTTATCAAAATTAACTCCATCATGCTCTGGCATCTGTGACCACTTAGAAAAGAAAACCATAACTACAACTGCAATTATATAAGGCACCATCATCATAATTAATTGTAAATCTGTACCTAACGAAGTAGCCTTTGAAAATCCATATAAGAATGAAAAGGCAATTGAAGCAATCGTTAAGAATATTAATCGTCAAGAGCCAACAATCATCATTGCCAACGAAATATAACCCATTCCTGAAACGTTTCCATAGAAAACATTTCCCCCAATACTCATGATGAAGAATGATCCGGCCAAACCACCAACAATAGATGATAGGATTAAAGCGATTCATTGGTATTTAAATACATTGATTCCTTGACTATCGGCTGCATTCGGATTTTCACCGATCGATCGGTATCTTAGACCGAAGGCAGTATAATGCATAATTATAAATACAATAGCAATTATCACTATTGCAATAACCAACAATATTATTGATTCTCCATATAATCCAAAAATGCTTTGATTAACAATTATTTCAGGATTGTATGGGTTTTGAAGGTTTGGTAAATTCATTAAATCATTACCTAATGGTGATGTTAAAAATAAACCTAATCCTGAACCCAATAAATTAATCGCAGTCCCAGCAATAATGTGGTTCGCTTTTAAAACGATAACCGCAAAACCAAACAATAATCCAAATATTGAACATGTTAAGGCCGACAACACCGCCGGGAGAAGATAACTACCGTTCCCCATTGATGGTTGGATAAATGATGAATAAACACAAAATAATAGTGCGCCCATGATCATCATCCCGTTGATTCCAATATTAACTATCCCAACTCTTTCAGCAAAATACCCACTTAGAGCACCTAATGATAAGACTGCTCCAAAAACAAAGGCAAAATTTAATAATGTTCCTATACTAACCATTTTTTGCCCCTCTCTTATTTTTACTTTTAATTTCTTCTAGATATTGATAATTAACTTGTTGTGTCTCATTATCTAAAAGTAATTTAATTTGTTTAATAATTTTTTCCTCTTTAACAGCTGATTTTGAAATATATTTTTGTTTCATTATGTTACTTATAGAATTATACATTTTATAAATCTTGTCATCCCTTTGTTTATCTCTTAACAATATTTCCTTATTTAAAGTATTTTGAACATCGCCAATTAAATATTGAACACGTTCCTCTAATTTTGGTGTATCACCAAATAATTTAACAGTTTGAAGTTTGATTGAATTATTTTTAGCTTTAATAAAGTAAGCTTTAATAATATCCTTTTTCAAAATTTCTTTATCGTTTATTTTTGCAAAAATAATTGGTAAGTTATGAAATTCAAAAACTTTATCTTCAATTGCTTTATTTAAATAATCTAATTTACTTTTACACAATTTAATTTCATCTGTTTTCTTTTGCTTTTCTAACTTTGCTAATTTTTTCATTAAATTAACTTTAATCGTTTCACTTAAAGATAAATTAGCCTTGCTAGGAAATAATGCTCTTAGTAACTTTGATTTAACCCATCATTCTGTATCACGATTAAGGCTTATTCATAGTTTAATAAAATTGTTAGTTTTATTAATAGGATTTTTTTCAACAAAATAATTGATATCGTCTTTTTTAAGATTAATAGTAACAATTTTATTTGAACATTTTAATAAAACTCTATTTTGCTTTTTATCATACAATCTTTTTTTAATCACAGAGAAATCTAAATAAGTATCAATGTTAGTTTTAATTAGTTTGCTATGATATGACTCTAGAACATTTCCCCTTGAGATGACATAGTTATCATAACCTTTATCAATACTGGTTTTATATTCTTGACGCATCTTCTCTTTAATTAGGGCGATTTGCGTTGTCGTCTCTTGCTTAATTTTTAATAAATCTTTTTTAGCTTGATCCTTCAACTTTGCAATTTCTTCGTTCGAAGCTTTTGCATCCATTAATGCTTTAACATTTAAATTTAAGTTATTTTTAATTTCCAAACGTTTGTTTTTTCCGTCTTGCTTAGCTTTGTTAACTGCGTTTTTAATTTCTGCTTTCCCATCGTACTTTTTCTTTTTCAACGCATTAAGGGCGAGGATAATATCATTATTAAAATCGTAATAGTGTTGTTGGTTCTGTCTACCTCTGAGGAATGAAATAAATCAAATTCAAGGTTTAAAGTATAATGCCAAACTAAAGATAGCGGCGCCATACATTACAATTGATAATATCAGATTATAAAAACTAGCTGAGTATGCACCAATCGTTGATGCTGTTTGTAAAAATCCTAATAAAAGGGCTATCGGTAATACAGCAATCGGGTTGTTTAAAGCAATTAGTGAAATCGCAATACCATTAAACCCTTCAACCGGCACATTAGCACTCACGCCCGAATATAGCATATGCAACGATGTGTTAAATGCGGTGTAAACAACCAGACCCAGCAATCCAGATATCATTCCAGTTATAGCGAATGAAGATAACTGTAATTTTTTAGTGTTATAACCTGCATAGTTTGCACCTGAAATAGATAATCCAGAAGCAACGATTTTTTTACCAAAAACAGTGAACTTAAATAAAGCTCATACTGCCACGGCAACAACTAATACAATAATAACTGAATTGATTGCACCGGTTCATTTATCTTCTCCGGCTAGAGAAAACGCAAGTGGGAGATCATAAGAATTTTGTAATACATTAGTTACATCTTCTTGTGGAATCCATACGAATATAGCATATTGTACAAAAAAGACAATTATTCAGTTAAACATAATCGAAGTAATTACTTCACTAATATTAAAGAATATCTTTAGAATACCAGAAATCATGGAAACTGCCATTCCACCAAGAATACCAACAAGAATACTAATAAATAAAGCTGTTGAATCTGAGGGTATATTACCTGAAACATAAAAGCTATGAGCTGTTAAGTAGATTAATAATCCCGACATCATCATTTGACCTGAAATACCAATATTAAATAATCCTAATTTAAAACTAAATAAGAAGGCTAACGCTGCTAACCCTAAAATTGATGAATAAATAATTAATTGGTCACCACTTTGAGTGAATACATATGACATTGTACTAAAAGAGTCACTAATCGATTTACCTGAAACCGGAAGGATCAGGAAAGAGATAATAAGTGCTACTGCAATGAACAAGATTGTTGAGCAAACTTTTCTAGTTGTCGTCTGTCTTGATCTAGCATAGACCATTGTATCTCTAGCGACAAACATCCGTTTGTTATCTATTGGTTGCTGCTTTTTTAAATTTAATTTCATTTTATTTCTCCGCTGCCTTATTACCTGTGGCCATTAAGACACCAACTTTTTGTCGTGTCATTATTTCTTTAGGGCCCACACCAACAATTGCATTATCACTCATAATCGCAATGGTATCAGCTAATTTATATATTTCGTCTAATTCATAAGAAACTAATAAGATTGCTTTCCCTTGATCTCGTTCAGCAATGATTCGTTGTTGAATGAATTCAATTGCTCCGACATCTAAACCTCTAGTAGGTTGTGCAAAAATAATAAGTTTATGATTTTTCAACATTTCTCGTCCAACGATGAACTTTTGTTGGTTCCCCCCAGACAAAGAACGAATTGGGTCATTAATTCATGGCGCTCCTCTAACATCAAAGGTATTAATAATATTTGATGTGAAATTAGCTGCATGATTTTTTCTAAATAAACCTAAATAGTTAAATTCGTTATTTCATATCGAATTACCTACTGCATTAAATAGAATACTTAAGTCTAGAAACAAGCCGTGTTTGTGACGATCTTCAGGAATGAATGACATCCCATAATCATAACGGTGCTTAATACCACGATAACTAATATCAACTAATGTGTTTGGATCTTTTTCTACTTTATTTTTATCGATCAAATGTTCAAAATATTGGACCATTTGATGTTTTCATACCGCACTAGCAGCTTTATTTCTTTCACTTGCAAAAAGGATTGAGTTTTTATGGCTACGTTGTAAGCCGGCAATTTTTTCAATTAGTATTGATTGTCCATTACCTTCTACACCAGCAACAGCAAAAATTTCACCAGCATGAATTTCAAAATTAATCTTTTTAACTTGAGGAACAATTTCTGCTTTAGGTGCTACATTTTGTTTATTAACGCCATCTTTAATATTGGATTCACCTTTAATAGATGCTTTAAGTTCTAAAATTTTAGCTTTTGTTTGTTGCTTAATTTTTTCTTGCATTATTGTTAAACGTTTGTTGGCTTTGGTGTCTAGAACTAAGTTATTAACTTTTAAAACAACGTTAGAGATGTTTAAATCCTTAATTTCGATATCAACTAAATGTCGACCAACCATTAATTCGGCCATTTTTTCAATTGATAAATCTGCGACATCATAATCACCGATTAATTTTCCCAAACGAATAATAGTACATGAATCAGAAACACTTTTAATTTCTTTTAATTTATGACTAATGATAATACTTGTTTTGCCTTGCTTTTTAAAGTTTAGTGTCATCTGTAGAAATGATTCAATTTCATCATCTGATAAAACCGCAGTTGGTTCATCAAAAATTAGAATACTTGCATCACGATATAATAGTTTTAAGATTTCTACTTTTTGTTGTTGCCCAATTGTTAATTTTGATACTTTAGTACCAACGTTAATATTAAAATCATATTGTTTAATTAATGCTTTGATTTTTCGGCGCGCTGATATTATATCTAGGAATCCAAATTTTAATTTTTCAGAACCTAAAATAATATTTTGTAGAACGCTATAATTATTTACTAATTTAAAATGTTGATGCACCATTCCGATTTTCATTCGCGAAGCATCTTTAGCTGAATTAAAAGCAACTTTGTTGCCATTAACATAGATTGATCCACTATCGGCTTTATATAAACCAAATAAAATCGACATCAAAGTTGACTTACCAGCTCCGTTCTCACCAATGATAGCGTGAATCTCATTTTGTTTCACTTTAAGTGTTAGATTTTGATTTGCTTTAATTTTCCCGTATGCGAAAGACTTACAAATGTCCTCCATATAAATTGCATATTCATTATTCATTCTATATTAACCCTCTAACTTTCGTAATTAAAATTATATCATTATTATATGTCAAATTCAATAAGTTGTTTTTACAAGTTAAATTAAAATTTTGATTAATATAAAATAGGGTCATATCATTCCTTTTTCAACACATAAATAAGAAGTTATCTATATAATCGCTGAAATGATAAAGTTAATTTTTTTGAAACCAATAACTTTATTCACGTTACAAACATTTATATTTTTTAGCTTTTTATCATAAATTTTTAAATGCTTAATATCAATTAAGCATTTTGCAACCAATCAATTAACTTTGACTCTATGAGATTATATCTCATTATTATATTGTCCGATACAACCGCATTTCTTGAGGTTACTTATCCATACTTATATAATATAAGTAATGTTGTTTATAACAAGGAGGTACGTAGTGAATAAAAAAGTAATCAAAATAATAAGCTTGTCAACACTATGTATTTCGTTTGTAGGTATTATTGGAACAGCTGTTGGAGCTAGCATTAGTATCAGTAATTATAGTGAATATAATAACTATCGTAATATTTATGATTTGGCTAGCAAGAGTACCAATCCTGATAAAAGTAAAGTTAGTTTTAAGGAATTTATTGTGGATGTGAATAATCGAAATGATGGCATGACTAGTAAGCAAAGAGCGGGCTCAAAACGAATGAATCAATATATCTTGTCAAAATTTTATAGTGAAACTCCAGATGGTCAAAAAAAGGAAGCGGCTAGTTACGGTTTATCTAAAACGGACTATCGGGAATTATTACTATATTTTCAAAAAGTGAATTTCATTGAGGCTAATCCAACAGCCTTCATCGCTTCGGTTTCGA
>JAACJV010000036.1 GCA_021378535.1 Ureaplasma sp. Hg1
CCCAATCACAAGTATTAAATCAATTAGGGCAATCTAATTGAAATAATGTTTATAAAGCCGACGTTAATAATTTCGTAACCGCTTTCAATAACAAACAATTACCAGAGATAGCTACAATTGTATCAAGTGATAGTTCATTATTTATGAATGCTGTCAGTTCATATAACATTGTATTAAATAGTAATAGAACAATTACTGAAACAGTTAGTTTAAAATCGGGTTATCAATTTGATAATCAAAACCAAAATAAAACTTTTATAATAAATGTTCCATATGTTGTTATGCAAGATATTGATGCTAGTGACATGTCATTTAATTTCAACACATTTAATAATGCAACTAGTATAGATTACTCACGTAGTTCAATTAGTTTAATAGCTGCTAAAATAAGCGGCATGAATATTGCAGATATTTCTGGATCATTCAATAGTCAAAACATTTCAACTAATGCCTTCATGTATGCGATTAAAGATATCAGTGCAAGTCAAGTAACAACCACACGTAACATTTCAATTACTTTAACAACTAATGCCGGCTACATGTTTAAGAATGGCAATAATCCTGAATCGAATACTTATACATTCACTACAACGATTCCTAATCCAAGCGATATCAATGTAAATAATAATGTGGTTGAATTAACCCAATCACAAGTATTAAATCAATTAGGGCAATCTAATTGAAATAATGTTTATAAAGCCGACGTTAATAATTTCATAACCGCTTTCAATAACAAACAATTACCAGAGATAGCTACAATTGTATCAAGTGATAGTTCATTATTTATGAATGCTGTCAGCTCATATAATATAGTATTAAATAGTAATAAAACAATAACTGAAACAGTTAGTTTAAAATCAGGTTATCAATTTGATAATCAAAACCAAAATAAAACTTTTACAATTAACGTTCCATATCAAGATGTTATTCAACCAACAATCATTGATAGTTCAACATTACTATTAACAACAAATAATGTTTTAGCTAATATTGGTGAAACAACATGAGATAATGTTAATGAAACCAATGTAAATAGTTTTGTAAGTGATTTCAATACTAAATTGATTTCACAACAAGCACAAATTGTTATGAATAATAATGTAAGTGCTTTTGAAAAGGAAGTTCAATCATACACAATTTCATTAGACACAGCTAATAAAACAATTACTGCTAACGTTAATTTAAATAGCAATTATGTTTTTAAAGATGCAACAACAACTAAAACATTAGCAGCAGTTAGTGTTCCATATAAAGATGCAATCCCACCAACTCCAAAAACAGAAATATACGCTAGTACAATGGCAATGAGCCCAGATAATTTCTTAGCTTATATTGGTCAATCTGATTGAAGTAAAGTCGATAGTGATTTAATAACAAGTAAGGTTGCATCATTCAACGCGATGCTAGTCCCGGATAAAGCACAAAAGATTGATAAGATGAATTTTATCGCATTAATGAATGAAATTAAAACATATACAATTTCATTAAATACAGCCAATAAAACAATCACTGTAACCGTTAGTTTAACTAATAATTACATCTTTAAAGATGGTAATACATCTGAATCTTTACCGCCTGTTAGTGTGCCATATCAAGATGCTACACCACCAACACCACCAACCGTTAGTATTAGTACAAGTGATGTAAAAATAAATAATCAAAAATTTAAAGATTGATACAACACCCATAGTGGAGAAGCAAAGGTATGAGCATGAGATTCTAATTCACTACCAAAAGGTATATCGTTATTAGAAAAAGATAAAGCTTGATATAATATTGTCGACACTTCATTATCTCGTGCAAATTTCAATAGTCTTATTAAATCAGTATCATTTACTAATGTAGATTGAACTATTAAACCTACAATTACATTCACATTAACTGGTAATTCCATATTCTCAGACACAGGTAAGAATTCATATACTTATAGTCAAGGATTGAATTAGATATAACTATTAATAAAAATAGACTAAATTAGACCAGTAAAAACAAACAACTTCTAAAGGAGTTGTTTGTTTTTTTTGGGAAAACATATAAAAGCTAAAATTAAGCATAATTACATTATGAAATATTTAAATGGAAAACTAAAAAAATCAATACCTCTTAACTATCAAGCTGTAGGTTTCGAAGATTTGATTCTAAAACTAGATTAGCATTTAAAATGGTCAAGGCCAACCTAGAAAAATTAATCATATTAATTCTAAAGATTTAACCGATGAAGAAAAAGATAAATGAATCAATATCTTGCAAGATATTATCAATGGTAAATTAAAATAAAAAAGCAAACGAGCTCGCGATATATACATATATATCCTTTAATTAAGATTATTAATTTACTGTAAGCAATAGGGATCCAATGTCTTTGTAATTTTTATGGGGTATCCCAAATCTGGATACTACGGATGAATTAATAATTCTAAAGAAGACGCTAATTATAATCTAGAGTGATGCGAAATTATCGAGAAGGAGTTTTATTTACACAAAGGAATCTACGAGTCTGAACTCATTCTAGAATATTTAAACTAAAATAAACCAAAAAAACATATATTAAAAACCACTATAATTATTATAGAATATTGATAAATTTAAAATGAAAAACCCCGTCCGAAGCTAAGATTTAAACTAGTCCGCTTTTACTGAACTAGTTTAATTTATAGGTATATTTTTAATTAATACTATAAAGTTAATCTAATTTGTATAAAAATAATAAAGAATTCATATATAATATATTAAATAAATAGCTCAATTAAGCGGGGGTATAATTATGAAACAACGCAAGAATAAATCTAATCGATTTCTAATCGGATTAACATTAGCTACTGCTGGTGCTATTATCGTCCCGTGCGCTACGTCCTCGCTTGTTATTAACAAGAAACCGTCCAAGAATAAAACAACGCTTAAGACCAATAGCAAAGTCACTCAAACGATATTACTTAATAATAACGTCGTTGATTTATCAAGTAAGCAAATCCTATCATTATTAAACCAAACAACCTGAAGTGATGTCAGTGAAATCGACGTTGTTAATTTTATTAACGATTTTAATACAAAAAGTTTATTGAATATCAGTACCTTAATTAATAATAATGTAGCTATGTTTAATAAAGCTGTTGATTCTTATCATTTAACTTTAAATAATAAGAATCGTACCATTGAAATAAACGTTAGTTTAAAGGATGGATATATATTTGATAATTATAAAAATCATCATTCCTTTATAATTATGACACCATACACTAATCAAATTAAGTTAGCTCCCAAAGTAATTGATGGTTCAACATTAAGTTTAACACCAGATAATATATTAAATAAGATCAATCAAACATCATGATCTAACGTTGTCATTAATCAAGTTAATAATTTTATAACATCATTTAATAATGACACCATTATTCAACAAGCAAAATTAGTTATGAATGATGATATTATCCAATTTATTAAGGTGGTTGATTCCTATCAACTTTCATTAGATATTAATCATCAAATCATTAATAGTAAAGTTAATTTAAAAGAGCAATATGTCTTTAAAGATAAAACTAATAAATTATTAATACCAGTTAACATTAGCTATAAAAAATAAGCATTCGCTTATTTTTTTATTTATTAAAATTATCCAATCCAACCTTATTTCTCACTTTAAAGGGATGACTTAATTTGTAGTTGCTTATTAAAGCAAATCAAATTATAATTAAGCATTATAAATAATAATTTAACAACAAGTTAGATTAACTAAAAAAGGAGTCATACAATGAATACAGTTTTAATAATTATTGTTTGTTTACTAGTTTTGATTATCATCATAAATATTACGGGATTAATTTATTTCTTTTACAAAAGAAATAAAACCATTTACCAGGATGAATTTCAAGCATATGAAAACGATCAACAGGATGATCAATTGATTGATCAAAATGAAGATGGTATAAACTTAATTAAAAATAGTCAAATCATTATTGAGAGTTTGAGAAATGTTAATCACGATATTATTACACTTAAGCAACAAGTTAATACATCAAGTGACAATATTAAATCATATAATGATAAATTAACTACTATTTTTAGCAACAAAAAATCACGGGGTAATGTCGGTGAATATATCTTAAACCAAGAAATTGAATTAGTTTTTGGAATTCAACAAAAAGGCTTATGGCAAACGCAAGTAACATTGCCAGATGGTGGTATGATTGATGCTGTTGTGCATTGTAATAAAGCAAAACAAATCGGGATTGATGCTAAGTTCCCCCTAGAAAATTTTAATCGTTATCGTGAAGCTGCTAATGAAATCGAAAAAGATTACGCCCACCGTCAATGTATGAGTGATTTAAGAGGTCATATTCGTAAAGTTAAGGGTTATATATCTACCAAGAATAATATTAATAGCGTAATCCTTTTTGTCCCTTCTGAAGCCTTATGAAATTTAATTCTTGAAGACTTTAATGAAATCATTCAAGTTGGGCAACTTGCTAAGGTATGAATTGTTTCGCCATCAACTTTTTTACCATTGTTAATGACCATCCATACCATTCTTGGCGAAGCTCGAATTGGTGCTAACATCGATATTGTTCTTAAGGGTGTTAACACCATTAGAAAAGATATTGAAACATTAGGAAACCGTTGGGACGAATATTTCAACCGTCAGAAAAAATTAATTGAATTCGGTGATAAAATTAATACAACCCACAAGAAAATTGCTAGTAATAGCGATAAATTATTTAACCGTAAGGATGTAATTAAAATTATAGGCGATACTAATGATAACGCAACGGTTGAATTAACCAACGCCTTATTAAGTGAAGAATAAATTTTATCTTATAAAATTTTAAATTAATTAATTTTTACAGATAAAAATTTGAATGCATATAAATCTAGCTTATTCGAATGAATAAACAAATAGATACAATAATTTAATAACCTATAAATGATATAATAAATATATAGGATCTTTAGGGGGACGTTATGAATCAAAATAATCGAACAGGGAATTATAATTCAAATAATAAGAATAATCAAGCAAAAAAAATTAATGGTAATCAAAGGTTTGATGGCTGAAAATCTTTTGGTAGCGGAACCATTGAGCGCCCTAGAACGACCAATAACAAAACGCAATATATTAATAGCGATAATGAAACTACCAAAACAATTTTATTACAAGAAGAAGAACCAATCCAACCAAAAACTAAAACATCACATTGAAGTATTAGAAAAGAGAAACCGACTGCTTCTTTATATGCATCACAAAGTAGTGGTAAAACCGCTCAATTAAACTTTGGCCAAAAAAGTGAAGATAGTAATAATGTTAAAGTTAACCCCAAGCATAAGCCTTTTCACCCTACAATTGAATCTGGTGAATTACCGACCACAGAAGAGGAAACCTTTAATAAACTATATTTAAGTAGATATATTCAAGAACTTTTAGACGAATATGTTTTCTTGTGCATCGAACGTTATGATCACACACTAAACACAGCCTTACCTGGAGCTTACTTAGTTAAAAATTTTATCAAAAAATCTAAGAGTGAAGGCTTTTATTTCTATGAAATAGACAACGCTTTAAGAGAAATTCAAAGTGAATTAATTACTTCTATTCGAGAAGAATATCATATAATTAATCGGGTTAAAATAAGAGCTTCAATATTAGACGATATTTATTATAACGGATTTATTCCAACAATTAAAAGACGTAGTCATATTAAAAAAATATTAGCCACTAATGTTGAAAAAAATAAGTTAATAATTGCAGGATATATTTTAATAATTATTTTCCCAATCTCCATTCCTTTATTAGTTGTTGGTTATAAAAAAGCCATTGCTCTAAAAGAAGTAAAAGATAATAACGCTAAAAAAATGTGATAATTACATAATATAAAAACCATCCCATTAAATTGAGATGGTTTTTATATTATGATTTTAATGTTGGAATTGGAATAAGGATGATACTTCTTATATATTCCATTCAATCATCAATGCAGCTAACAAAGTCATCGATTGTTTCAGGTTCAATTAACCCCATGTCAATTGATCAATTACTGCTATCACTATATTTATTTAAAACATTTAAATATTCTAAAAGATAGATATTTCTTAGACTTTCTTCTTTGATTGAATGGGCCTTTAAGATAAGTAAGTTAACTACCATTGCCTGATTAATTTCGCGTCAGTAAGCATATTCTTCAGTGACACTAGCGACCAATCACGCTTCTAATGAATTTGTCATCTCGTGAGTTATTTCTTTTACATTAAGGTCGGGATGTAAAGTTTCAGTTCGAATGGTGCTTTTGAATTCACGATCACTCAATGGCTTTTGGATTGTCATTGTAATTAGTTTTTCAATTTCGTCCACTAAACCTTGAGAAACAACCTTCTTTGGCAATTTAAGTGCTTTATTTTTTTTATTTGTTAAATCTGATTTCATCTACATACTCCGTCACAAAATTATATCGTAATAATTAATTATATTAATTATTTTAATAAATAATATAAAATTTAATTTTATTTATTATCCCCAATAGTTTATTTTATCAATATCAATAGCTTTAATTGATTATAATGATTGTCTATTCGAATAAAAGATGTTTATATAATATGCTATAATTACAATATTAAATATTTAATTTATAGACAAGTTAAATGTATTAAGAGGGTATTATGAAAAAATGTTATGTTAAAAATTTATGTATGGTAACCGCATTAATAGGAACACCTTTAATGGGTTATGGCGCTTATATGGGATTGCAAATAAACGGGGGTAATGATAGTTCGATAAGCACAAATGTTCTATCAACCTTACAAACAAGTAGCGACAAAGCTTCCAATGACCAAATAGCATCAATGCAGATTGGACAACAACAAGATATGCCTCACGCTCAAACTGGTGGGACGTTTAATTTTAATAATAACATGGATAATATTACCTCATTTTTATATCAAGGTGAAATTCATTATGTAGCAAACAACAAAGATAACACTGGCATATTGGTTTATGATAATTCTTATAATCTTATTGCTTCATCGCTGGTAAGTGATATGACAATTGGATCTGATAAAGCGACATTTATTGATGATGTGGCCGTTGGTACAGATGGACAATATGTTTACATGTCAGTGACTTATATCAAAGGAGCAAGCCGCTTTGGAGCCTTTTGAAAGTTAGATATTACTAATATTAATAATAAACCATCATTAATTGCAAAAATACCTGTTGGCAAATCAAGTTATGGCAGTAACGCATTTGACGATTTTAATTCTTGTAGTGCTATTGGTGTTATCCCTACATCTTCAGGGGATATGATTATCGGTTTCCCTGAATGGATTAATGCAAGTAGTTATCCTTCACAATTTCTTAATTATGTTGTGATGGACCCTGTTTCAAAACATGTTTATGGTCATAACACTTCATCTGGTAATCTTTTCTCACTGAAAGATGATAGACGAATAATGGTGCAAGATTTTTATATGTCAAGAACTAGCACTAGTGGTACTTATGAAATGGAAATTTATGGTCGTTCTCGCGATCCTAATTGAAAAAATAACACAGTTTTTAATAAAGCTTTAATTAAATTTGATTCCACTTATACGATTACGGTTCAAAATGTTGATAGAGGAAAATCTAAAATTTTAAATAATTGAAATCCGTCAGATATGACATCTGGACAAAATTATGCTTCACCTTTATTGTATGACCATTTTAATGCATTAACAACTCGGCCACAACTTACTACTGCTTTTGTTAAAAATCCTCAAGGTAATAGAACAACCACTGAAATGGTAACTTACGATAAAACTAAGGCATCAGGTGGCTTTAATGTTGATCAAAGTCCATCAATTTATAAAACTGACAAATCTAATGAAAACATTCAAGGTGCAATAAATAAAACCGGTAGTTTGAAATTTTATTTAATGCCAAATAGCAAAACTGTCGGTAATATTAATAATTCATTAGGTATCTCACTTATTAATAAGATTGATAATGATTATTATTTGCCTCAAAA
>JAACJV010000037.1 GCA_021378535.1 Ureaplasma sp. Hg1
CAATGAGTTCATTGTATGGTGATTATAAAGAAATGTTTGAAAACGTCTTTAATTCGCCATCTGGTGCTTCTGTTATTGGAAGTATGTTGCTACAAGGTTATATCGATGAAGGATACATCCAACAAGGGTGAAATAATGAAGATGATTGATATTATGATGGTCCTCCCGGAAATGAACCAACTAATCCGTTACCATCAGATGCAGCTAATATTATTTTAAATATGATATATTTTGAGGGTTTCCCTGGTGTTGCTGACAATAATGGAAATATCATAACCGGAACGCAAACACCTAAGGTTGATAATCGTGATTGAGACAATGTAGATGCTCCAACAACCGATGCTAATTTTACCTTAGATCAAAAGGTTACAAGAAAAGTCATAAATGCGATTAGTTTAGATGATTATGCTTGAACCGATACTGCAGCTCATGTTAAAGATAAAGATAAAAATGCACAATATGAATGAAATCCAGATGGTGGATACGGTACTTTGGATGGAATGAATCTGTATCAACCAACTTGAAGACCCAAAGGCGATAAGAAACAGGAGGATTTAATTTATGCTAAAGTTCCGGTTCAAGGTTCAATTAGACACGGGCTTCCAACCGATCAAATTAAATTCGAAACAATTCATCCAGGGATCGACCCTGAAGATAGACTTAACATTCATAGTCAAGATATCATGGATGTTTTCAATAGTTTATTTATCTTCCAATTGCTTAGAACAAAGCAAACAACTACTTATAATTCACTAGACCAAGTTGCGGCAAACAATGATCCGAATGCACAAGTTATCCAAGGTGGCCTTCATGATGCTGCATCTAAATCAGTAAAAATGATTGATAAACAAGTTTATGACTATAAAACAGATAAATTTAATACTGTCAAAGAACCAGAACTTTCAGTTGATTTTGTTAAAGGTTCTGATACCATAATCAAAGGTTGAAATTATATGGGTTTGTGGAATAACTATAAAGCTCAATTAAAAGATGATAAGACTAATAACCGAGCGCCTAGTCCGATGCCAAAGGACTTATTAAATGCAATTGTTCGAAATAATTTAGTGACTGCAATGTATGCTTCTTATTCAGAAATCCTATTTGCTTATAACATATCAGATGATGTTGACATGAGTCACTTTGCTACATATGCGTTTAATCAAGGGATTACCAATTATGATTATACCAATGTTGTTAAAGATATCTCATCAATGTTTAATGATATCTTCACAGGAGATCTTTGAGACTTCTAATAATATTTGAATTTAAACTATAAAAACATCCCTTGCACTTAAATGCTTGGGATGTTTTTATTATTATTTAACTAAACTCAAAAAGCGAGGGTGTGTTTGAATTTAATAAGTTTTTTTGGTAGGACTATATTTCGAATTAATTTTTTGTTTTCTATTTCGAATTCGTTTCTTTTTTATTTCCATTTCGGTTTGCTTCATTTCTATTTCTAATTCTAACTGTTTTGCAATCTCTTCTACTCTGATATCCATTTCCTTTGGTTGGTGTTTTAATGTTAATTGTTCTAAGTCTACTTTTAGTTGCTCTAGTTCTTTCAACGTTAATTGCTCAATCTTGCGTTCGATTCTTTCAACATCATCTTGTTTATTTTGCTTTGCTTGTACAAGCTCCAATTCTAGTTTTGCTTGTGCCTCACTTATCTTGATTCATGTTTCATATAAATTAGAATTAATTCAATATTCCTTATAATCATTAACTAACGCCGAAAACAATTCAATGGTGTTAATTTTAATTATTCTATAGCTAATGTGCAAATTCTTTTTTTGATCAATGCTAAAAGACATTTTAAATCTTCTCTTCTTAATTCTATATAATGCGATTTTATTTTCTTTAAATATATTCTCAGTTTTAGAATTTTTAATGATTTCAAAAATATTTATATTTGTATTTTCTTCGTTTTTCATTCAAGTGTCATATTCATCGTTGTTAATGAAAATATTAGATTCATTAAAATCCGCTACTCTATTTTGCGATTTAAGCTTAAGTAAATGAATTTTCATTTCAAATAGATAATTTCCAATATTTAATGCTTCACCGCATTTACTTATTATTAGTGTTTCAAACCATCTTGTTCTTCCCATATTATTATCTCCTTTAGCTTTCGTATATTTAATATTACAAGTTTTTATTAAAATATTCTGAACTATTATTTTTAGCCACCTTTGGAAGAGATTATATTTCAATCTTTTTAAACCAATATCAATCATTAATACTTGTAAATTTTGTATCAATAAAAGGTATAATTTAATTATAAATAGGAGCATCGTATATGTCCAACAACGAAAATTATGAAGCTAATAGCAAAGCAATAAATAAGTTATCATCGCGAATTAAAAGATTATATATGACGGTTGTTCCACTTGCTGTCATATTTGCCATTTGTAGCGTTATATCTGTTCCGGCCGCTAAGGAAACTACATATTTCTTCCCTCTTATAGCGACTCTATTATCTTTATGTTGTGCATCAACCATTGCCTTCATTGGACTAAAAATTACATTTGTTTTAAAATTTAAAAAGGAATTCAAAACTGAAAATAAAAAAGCCTTAAAAAGCTTTCTATGAAAGGCTGCCTTTGCAAAATTTATAATTCCAAATTCGTGGTGCGAAAAATTGATGCAGCAAGCTTAGTTAAGTTTGACATACCAGAACGAGATTAATAAAGTGTATTATTAAAGCATAGACAAACAAAGGAGGCTAACAATGGACGACAAACAATTGATTAAAAAATTCGACTTCATAAATAATTGAGAAACATTAGGAATATTTATATATATGATAGTGTTATTGATTTCACTCTTATTAGGTATCACATTGGGATCAGATAGCGGGATAGTAAACAACCCCAATCCGCTATGATGAATATTTATAGCAATATGAATAGGTGTACCTGCATCTGTGATAAGCTTAAGTTTGTTAGTTAATTCAATAAATGAGAAAATTAAAGCTCTAAAAACAAAGATGATTAAAAACAATTAAAAACTATGATAATATTTCTTTCTAAAATAGGGGATAGAAATTGCTAGAGCTACACCTGATGTTGTAAAGATTGCAAAGACCCATGATGAAAGTGAGAAGGTAATAATCCCTGTTGCTAATTGTCCAGCGTTAGCTCCATCAGCCATTCTGGCGCCAAACCCTAAAAATAACCCACCTAATGCAGCTATCCCATAACCTATATAAGTATTATAATTTTTAAAATTTGATCAATCGCTTATTAATTGGAAACGTCCTGATGAAAGCATAAAGACAAATCCACCTACTACTAACCCAATATTTCTCCATGTTATCTCGTCATTAAAAATAGATACCCCTCCAACGATTGGGCCATCAAGACAATCAATATTTGGATCAATATTAAATATTCAATCAAATATTCTTACAAATGAAAGACTTACACCCCACCCTCTTCCATTAATTAGAAGACATATTAATAAAAGAAATCCAAAAATTATAGTTCCTGCTCAATAGCTTAATTTACTGGCGAAAAGTTTAAAATAAAAATATTTAAGTGTTGTAGCATCCGGGGTAATAATGCCATTGTTTTCATGTTTGAACCCATTTTTGATTAACCATCTATAATAATTGTCTGGCGTTTCATTCATTTTTTTTGCCAGATCTTTTTGACTCCAATTATTCTTATTTCTAATCTTTCGACTAACTAAACAAGCAATAACACCTATTGTTAAAAGGAAACATAAAGTTAATAATACAGCTGCAAAGAGTCCTCACGCATTTAATGATTCGCTACCAGGAGGAACGTCTGTTGTGTTCCCCAAATATGATGGAAGCGAATAAATGTTTCCACCTGTGCCCAAATTATCTAGCATCACACCTTGAGTTAATTGGCCAGGGCCAGCGCCAAGTAAGATAAAAACAAGAATAATTCCTGTTTTAATTCCACCGTTTGATAAATTAACCAAACTACCTGACGCTGAAGTTCCAGCCAATACCATCCCAAAGCCAAATATTAAAGCTCCAAGAATCGTCCCTAACCCGATTGCCTTTGCACCGTGAGTGATGGCTTTAATAAAATTAGCTTCGCCAGCGCCAGCGATAGTCGCAACTAAAATGGATGTTACTCCAAACATAACTAAAATAGCATAAGTCAATGTAGGGTTCCCTTTTGCAGTTTTGATAGAGGCTCCTGAGAATCCAAAAAACGAACGTTGCATAACATAACCCATAAAAAGTCCTAGAACTCCATTCGTCATAACAATGCTAGTTGTTCCATCAACATAGGAATCAATCAAAATCATCACGACAGGAAAGACAAAAGCTAATATCAAGCCACTAATAGGTTTTATATAAGGATTAATTTGCTTGGTTTTGATAATAGAATTATTATATTTCTTTAACATTACCAAAATCTCGATAGACTTTATAATGACTGTAGCCACCGCCAAGGTTAACTACATGTTTAATATCGTGGGCCTTTAATAACTGACAAACATTATATGATCGCGCTCCCGTTCGACAATATATAACATATTTCTTATTTTTATCGAACTCGTTTAAATGACCCCTTATAGTTGACCAAGCTAGTTTTTTAGCGCCCGTTATTATTCCGCCACCTCATTCCTTAACTTCACGAACATCAATAAATTCATATCCTTGTTTTTTATATTCTTCTACTTCGTCAACAAAAATTGTTACTAAAGATCCGTCAGCTTGGTGTTTAACAATACGAGCGCTCATTGTCGTCGCGTCAAATGAAGTATCGACTGTTGGTGAATAAGCCACCATAAAATTTTCAAAATCTAAGTAATTCATATCAACCATCATCGCTAATGAAACATATGAAATTCTTTTTTCACTACTTTTTGGTCCAGCTGTTTGAGCACCTAAGATTTTAAAGTTTTCGTCATAAAGAACTTTCAAAAAAATATTACCGCTACCCTCCATCATCCCGACACATGAACTTCGTGCATTAATCGCACATTGGTATTTAATCTTTTTTGCTTTTAATCTCGCTTCGGTGTAACCCACACTAGCAATAGTTACGTCAAACAATGACAATGTTGCTGCGCCAGTTGCTCCTTTATAGGTGTCGGGTTGACCATTAGGACCTTTATAATTACAAATATTATTTGCTGCAACAACAGCCTGGCGACTAGCTGGAAAAGCCAATGTCATCCTGGTTATTTCGTTACGTCAATTAATGGTTTCAATAATATCACCAATTGCATAAATATTTTTAATATTTGTTTCTTGTTTATTATTAACAGTGATACCGCCTAACTTTCCTATTTTAACACCTTGTTTTTGATACATTTCTAATTGGGGTTGAACACCGGCTGTCATAAAAATAATATCGGCAGCTATAACTTTTTGATTATTTAAAATAATTTTATTTTGATCTATTTTACTTATTGTTTTATTAAAAATTAATTTTAATCCTGCTTTTTTTGCTGACTTATTCAAATAAGCAGCAAAATCGACATCAAGTGTGTTTACCATCAAATGTTTAGCCGCATCAACAACTGTTACATCATATCCAGAAATAGTAAAGTTTTCAGCTATTTCCATACCAATATATCCGCCGCCAATTATTACAACACTCTTTACTTTATTTTTTTTAATATAAGTTTCCACTGCCATCACATCATCGGGTGTCTTTAAAGTAAAAACGTTTTCCTGTTCGATACCAGGAATTGGAATAATTTTTGCGGGTGCTCCTGCTGCAATAATTAATTTGTCGTACGATTCCTCAAAGGTTTCATTGTTTGTTAAATTCTTAACTAAAACTGTTTGCGCCTTAATGTTTAACCCAATAACTTCATGATTAATTTTTACATTTAAATTATATTTATTACATAATTGCTCGTGGCTTATCATAATCAAGTCCATAAAATTTTTCACTTTGTTTGAAAACTTATATGGTAGAGCACAATTTGAATATGAAGCATAACTACTTCTTTCAAAAATTGTTATTTTTGCTTTCTCATCTAATCTTCTAATTCTTGCGGCAGCTCCAGCTCCTCCAGCTCCGCCACCAATAATAACTACATTCATTGAATTTCTCCTTTTAATATATTTATATAAATTATATTCTTTGATTTTATAAATTTCAACAAATGTGTATTAAATTCATAATGTTTATCTATATAAGCATAATTTAAGAATAATAGTGGAATACATATTTAAAAAAAATTACTTTTATTATTTAAATTTTAATATACAAATGTATTGTTATTTAACTTACTATTTCTTATAATATTTTATTATTAGTTTATCTGCATATCAAAAAATTACCCTCTAAAAGTATTAAACTTTAGAGGGTAATTTTATATATTTTTAATTCTTATTTTCTAATTTGATCGATATCTATTCTTTGAGTCACATCATTAGGAATAAATCTAACATTGCTAGCACATTGCACTAATCCTTGCTTTTTAGATTTAGAAGTTCATCCCGTATCTTTACCGCTACGGATGTTTTTATACTTAATGCGAAAAACCATAATCGTCATAATCCCGATGAAAAAGTTCGCTACCATGATGGGTGCGTCACCTAAATAAACGATAACACCTGCGTTATCTGCAACAGCTGATGAAATTAGCATACAACCATAAATAACTCAAAAGGTTGCCCCGAAAGTTATGATTAAAAACATTAGAATTGAAACCCCTTGGGTTTCCTTTGTTCTAAGTGTTTGAATTGTTTGTGGCATATAACCAATAGTGGTTAAAATACTGGCTATGTAACCGACAACTAAAATTGCTATATACATTTTTACTCCTTATTTTAATTTTGCTTGAATAGTATTCTAAATACTTATCATTTTATTAAACCACAATATAAGGAAAAAACCAAACGGGTAAAAAAATATTTCAACCGTTTGGTTGAAATATTAAATTATTTTTTTATGATTTTATCAATATCAATCCGTTGCGTTGTATCACTAGGGATAAAAGTAACGGGAATATTTCGTTTTGATACTTTATGATATTTATTATTTTTATACATTAAATAACTTTTAAACTTCGGATCAAAATCAAAATTTTCATTGATGTAATCAATTACATCTTGATGTTCAACATTAGGTAATTTGTGGCAGATAATTCAACCTTGTTTGGTAATAAGCTCTTCATATCCTAAAGCTCTAAAAGCTTTTAGTAATTTAGTTTTATGAGCTGTCCCGTAATTAACTTCTGCGTTTCTTCGCCCTGAAACATATAGTCCTAAGGCGAAGAAGATGGCTGACATTAATATTAGAATTCCAAATCGTTCGAGGATAAATTGATTGTCCATCCAGTTGCTTCCGTTTGTTCCGATTCCATAGATAATCGCACCTTGTCCCTGAATTGAATAAGTATAAGGGGCGATGTGACCAATGACACCGAAGAATGGGTCCTGCATTGATGGTGGGAAGGTCCCTCATCCACTAGATAGGTTAACGATTAAATATAACACACAGAAGAATTTACCAATGGTTTCATCACTAAAGGAGAACCAGAGCGCCT